>NZ_AKIF01000059.1 GCF_000269905.1 Alkalibacillus haloalkaliphilus C5 | reverse complement strand
AGCTTCCTAGATTTTTAGGAGGTATCGTCAGATCAATGATGGGACTCATTAAGAAGGATTAGGACGTAAAAAAGGGCTGGCTTAAAGGAAAAAAATCTTTTAAGCTTCAGCCCTTTTTACGTGTTCTGATCGCATTATACGCGTTGTACTTTACCAGATTTTAAAGCACGTGCAGAAACATAAACTTTCTGAGGTTTACCGTCTACCATAATACGTACCTTTTGTACGTTTGATTTCCATTTACGTTTGTTGGCATTCATCGCGTGTGAACGATGGTTACCAGTTGACGTTTTGCGTCCTGTCACTTGGCATTTACGAGCCATATAAAATCCCTCCTGCATCATCTCTTTTAAATCACTTTTCTACTTTATCATATGGCTACGAGTATTTCAACGATTGAATAACTTGTTTATCAAGTTTTTACACTTGACACGTTGTTCTCTTGTGAATACGCTTTTAAAATATGTTATGTTGTAGTAAAATAGCCATAGTCATGGTCACGAATCAAGGAGGATGGATATGTCAGTTGAATTTCAAAACAATTATGGTCAGGTAACAGTTTCCAAGGAAGTTATTTCTACAATTGCTGGTGGCGCAGCTATGGAATGCTATGGTATAGTTGGTATGGCTTCGAAAAAACAATTTAAAGATGGCTTGTCTGAAATTCTTGGTAAAGAAAATTTCACAAAAGGTGTTGTAGTCAGACAAGAAGATCGTGATTTAAATATTGATATGTATATTATCGTCAGCTACGGAACGAAAGTATCTGAAGTAGCTCACAACGTTCAAAACCAGGTGAAATATGCACTAAAGCGAATGGTTGGTCTAGATGTTGTATCAGTTAATATTTTTATTCACGGTGTACGCGTAACTACATAGAGGATTGTTGTGGATGAAGGAGGAAATAGTGTGTCTAATCATACTTTAAATGGTGAGAAATTCGCACAGATGATTTTGCTAGGTGCTAATCATCTATCTAATCAGTCACAGATGATTGATTCCTTGAACGTTTTTCCAGTACCAGATGGTGATACTGGAACAAATATGAATTTAACGATGACTTCAGGTGCGTCTGAAGTCGAAAAAGTAACTAATAACCATATAGGCGAAGTGGCGAACGCTTTAGCTAAAGGTTTATTAATGGGAGCAAGAGGTAACTCTGGTGTTATCCTTTCTCAATTGTTCCGTGGCTTTTCTAAAAGTGTTAAAGAAAAAGAAACTTTGACGACAAATGACATAGCACAAGCTTTAGAAGCTGGTGTTGAAACTGCTTATAAAGCGGTCATGAAACCAGTGGAAGGTACTGTTCTAACAGTTGCGAAAGATGCTGCTAAAAAAGGTGTAGAAGCTGCTGATTCAACTGATGACCTAATTTCGTTCTTTGAACAAGTATTAGAAGAATCAAAAGCTTCATTAGAGCGTACACCAGATCTACTTCCGGTATTAAAAGAAGTAGGAGTAGTAGATAGTGGTGGACAAGGTCTAGTGACAGTGTATGAAGGATTCTTAGCGTCATTGAAAGGTGAAGAAGTGCCAGAAGTTAGTTCTACTCCTTCACTTGATGATTTAGTAAGTGCTGAACACCATAAAATGCACCAAGATTTCATGGAGACAGAAGATATTGAATTCGGTTACTGTACTGAATTCATGGTTAAGTTTGAAGAAGATAAGTTAAAAGACAACCCATTCGATGAAGAACAATATCGTAATGAGTTAAGCGAACATGGTGATTCTTTATTAGTTGTATCAGATGACGAAGTTGTGAAAGTGCACATTCATGCTGAATATCCTGGTGAAGCGATGACACTAGGTCAAAAGTTTGGAAGCTTAATTAATATTAAGATTGAAAATATGCGTGAACAACATACATCAATTGTCGGGGAACAAACTAAAGAAGAATCCCCTGCTAAACGTCAAAATTTAGCTGTCGTAACAGTTGGTATGGGGGATGGAATTAAAGAAATGTTTGAAAGCCTGGGCGCAACAGTCGTCATTGAAGGTGGACAAACAATGAACCCAAGTACACAAGATATTGTTGGAGCAGTTAATAAGGCATATGCTGATCATGTACTAGTCCTACCAAATAATAAAAATATCGTGATGGCTGCAGAACAAGCTGAAGAATTAGCAGATGCTAACGTTAAAGTGGTGCCAACGAAGACAGTGCCTCAAGGTATGAGTGCCATGTTAGCACTGAATTTAGAAGCTTCTCTTGAAGATAATCAAAAAGCAATGACTGAAGCAATGCAGTTTGTTAAAACTGGTCAGATCACTTATGCAGTTCGAGATACACAAATTGACGGTCGTGAAATAGAAGAAGGTAATTTCATGGGCATTTTAGACGGCTCAATTCAAGCAGTGAACCGCGATAAAATGGAAGCGATCTATGAATTGTTAAACAACCTTGTTGATGATGAAGAAGATGAAATTGTAACTATTTTACAAGGTGAAGAAGGAACTGACGAAGAAGTAGATCAAATCGAAGAATATATCGAAAAGCATTTTGAAGAAATTGAAGTAGAAGTGCATAAAGGAAACCAACCGATTTATTCATATATCTTTTCTGTGGAGTAATATTATAATTTATATGCATTCAAAGGAGCCCAAGAAATTGGGCTCTTTTTATGTTTAAGCAGGCTACAAAATATTTGGCTTTAAAATGTGGCTCTAAAATATATGTTGGGGTAGTTTGTACAATATTACTTAAATGGTAGGATGTCTTTTACCTGAACCGTTGGTCAACTATGTGCTTCACCATGGAAATTTAAAATACATAATATCCTATGGCATAAATAAGAGGTGTCCTTAACAGGCATCAAAAGGGTTGATTTAGATCTTTTAAAAAACAAACTATTGTAATTTATTTCTGTTCATGATAATATAAGTGAAATTTTATATTAAAACATGCGATGATGAGAAGAAGTAAACGAGATTCAATCATGACAGAGAGCTCTTGTATGCTGAGAAAGGGTATGAAAATGTCGTTGAAACAAGTCTCTGAGCATCATGCTGGAATTGTAAAATGATAGTGTGACAGGTGCTCCTGTTATAGAGCGCGAGTAATAATTTGTACTTCAAAGGTTTATATGGCGACATATAATCAAAATGAGGTGGCACCGCGGATTTTATATTCCTGCCCTCAAGGTTAAGGCCTTGGGGGTTTTTTTGCATTTTTAATGAGGAGGGGATTAGATAATGAAGAGATTAGTTTCTTGAAAGTATTCTATTATCTTATTGTTCGGAATCGGCACTTCAAGTGTTGGTGAGTGGGTATATTTCATATCTCTTAATTTAATCGTATTAGAAATGACAGGCTCTCCTTTAGCCGTATCCATGCTTTATATCATTAAACCATTAGCTACATTGTGCACAAATATTTGGGCTGGTTCTTTTATTGACAGGTTGAATAAAAAGTATTTGATGATTTTACTAGACTTATTGAAAGCAACTTTAATATTTATTTTACCATTTTTAACGTCTTTAGGTTTTATTTATTTAATTGTTTTTTTAGTTAATGTAGCTAGCTCAGTCTTTGAACCAACATCGATGACGTATGTGACCAAACTAATCCCTTATCAAGATCGAAAACGGTTTAATTCCTTGTTAAGTTTAGTTACATCTGGAGCTTTTTTAATTGGACCTGCCATTGCAGGTGTTTTATTTATAGTTGGATCCCCTTATATTGCTGTCTATATTAACTCAATCGCCTTGTTAATCTCTGCAATCATAACTAGCTTTATGCCTAATTTGGAAAAAGACCATTTGCGTTCATTCAATCTAGGCGAACTATCCTTAAAATTAATTAAAAGCGATTTAGCACAAGTTATACAATACTCACGCTCGCATACTCAAGTAATGGTTATATATTTTTTATTTAGTTTTGTTATGATCATAATGGCTAGTGCGATCGACTCTCTTGAAGCTGCGTTCGCAAAGGAAGTCTTACTGTTGACAGACAGTGAGTATGGTTTTTTAGTATCGATAGCTGGTTCGGGTATTGTAATAGGGGCAATTATAAATTCATTAGTTGTTAATCATCTAAAGACTTTTGTTTTAATTGGTTTAGGTACTGTATTTGTTTCAATGGGTTATGTAATATACGCTTTTTCTGAGGTCTTTATAGTTGCAGCGTTTGGATTTTTCTTTTTGGCATTTTTTATTGCATTTGCAAATACAGGCTTTCTCACCTTTTATCAAAATAATATACCAATTGAAGTTATGGGAAGGGTAAGAAGTGTATTTGGGTTGTTTGAAGCAATGCTCATAATCTTACTAACGTTGCTTTTAGGTGCTATCGCTCATATGTTATCAGTTAAGACTGCGGTTATTTTAGGTGTTCTGACCATGTTTTTAATCTCTACCATTCTATTAACGATAAGTTACGATCTTCAATAAACAATGTGTTTAATGACACCGTTAACTTCTAAAAAATCCCTCCCTAGCGAACTTCGTTAGGGAGGGTTTACTTAAATGAAACCTTTAATTAAGAATTCGAGTAAAAACAAGCTAGAAATGATGATTAACAGTGGTGTTACTTCGTCTTTTCGGCCAGCTACAATTTTAACAATTGGATATGCAATGAAACCGAATGCCATTCCATCGGCTATGCTATACGTAAATGGAATCATAAACATAATTAAAAATGTAGGAAAAGCTTCGGTTAAATCGTCTACTTTAATATGCTTAATGTTTTGCATCATTAGTACACCGACTATGATTAAGATTGGACTGATCGCATTTGCTGGTATTAATGAGATGTAAGGTATTAAGAAGAACGTTCCTAAAAACATTATACCGATGACGATACTCGTCAGTCCTGTTTTGGCTTTCGCAGCGATTACTGCAGCTGTTTCGGCAGCTGGAATTGTCGGTGAAGTACCGAAGAAACCACTAAATGTAGCGGCAACGGCACTACTCTTATTCGCTTTGTGGAAAGCATCATGACGGTTTACCATATCCAATTGGCCGTGTAGTAATCCCATACTTTCAAAAATTAACACGATTGCTAGTGGTAAAACAGCAATCCAAAACGTTAATTCGAATATGTGATCGAAAGTAGGGAATACCATAAAGTTAGCAATACTTTCAGTTGTAATTGTCGTAGGTTCTGTGTCTAAGACGCCGAACATATAAGCAATTAATGTTCCAATTACCATTGTGATTAAAAAGTTCGCCGGAACATTTTTGACAAATAAAATCACACCGACAAGTAAGCAAAGTAAGCTAACAACAACATAAGGAGATGAGAAATCTCCTAATGCTATTATGGAATAATCACCACTTACAATTAACCCACCGTTTTCCAAGCCGATTAATACGAGGAATAATCCTAAACCGATTGTAATGCCATGTTTTAATGCATCAGGAATCGCTTTTTTAAACATCTTTCCTAATGGTGTAATAGCTGTTATTAAGAATATTAAACTTGCAACAACGACTACCCCTAACCCTTGTTCATAAGTGAAATCGTACTGTTGAACAATAGAGTATGCAAAAAGCGCATTAACCCCCATACCAGGTATGATTATGATCGGTACTTTAGCCCAAACACCGACTAAAATACAACCAACCGTACTCGCTAGTATAGTTGCAATCATAGCATCTTCTCGATTAATACCAGCATCACTTAAAATGGCACTGTTAACAACGACGATATAAACCGTTGTTAAATAACCGATTAAACCGGCAACGACCTCGTTTAACCAACGATTGTTAGGCCAATTTTTCATGAGTACTCCTTCTTTGTTTGTAAAGCCCTCGCCCACCCGAGTTCTTAAAACCCAAAGCATATTATAAATAGAAATTGAAAGATTATCAACACAATGAGTTTGAAACAAAACGAATAAGTGTTGGAATTTTAACGAATTAACGATAAAATGAAGATAGATAGAGGAGACAAAGGAGCGTGTCCGTTATGAAGTTAGATCTGTTTTTGATATTATCGGTCCAGTAATGATTGGACCCTCAAGCTCTCATACTGCAGGTGCTGCACGTATTGGGAAGATGGCTAGAGAATTATTCGGCCGTCAACCAGATTGGGCGAAAATTCATTTGTATGGGTCTTTTGCTAAAACTTATCAAGGCCACGGTACAGACGTAGCTTTAGTAGGAGGAATACTAGGGTTTAGCACGTATGATGAAAGAATAAAAGATGCTTTAAATTTAGCTAAAGAAGCGAATTTAGATATAGAGTTTATAGAAGAAGATGGGTCATCAGATCACCCTAATACTGCACGTATCCAAATGGGAGATGAAGATGGAGATTTTGAACTTGTCGGAATTTCTATTGGTGGTGGAAAGGCGGAAATTACAGAGTTAAACGGTTTTGAATTACGTTTAACTGGCCAATCACCGGCGATCCTTGTTATGCATAATGACCGTTTTGGAGCTATTGCCGCAGTTACGAACGTTCTAGCTGAGCATGAAATTAACATCGGTCACATGGAAGTAGCAAGGAAAGAAGAAGGAAAAGACGCGATGATGATTATCGAAACTGATGAAAGAATTCCTGACCACATTATGGATGAGTTGAATAAATGTGATCATATCATGCAAGTTGTTACAATCTCAGAATAAGGGGAAGGATTGAGTGTCATGTTGTTTAAACACGTCAGTGAATTAGTCGAGCAAGCAGAAAAATTAGAGGTTCCTATTTCAGAATTGATGATTAGGCAAGAAGTAGAAGAGACTGGAAAACCTAGAGAAGAGATCTTTGCTCAAATGGGTCATAATTTAGATATTATGGAGAAATCTGTTCATGATGGATTAGAAGGTGTTAAATCTCGCTCTGGCTTAACTGGTGGAGATGCTGTATTAATCCAAAAGTATATGGCTGAACAAGAAACGTTATCGGGTAACCTTTTATTAGATGTTGTTAGTAAAGCGGTTGCAACTAATGAAGTGAACGCAGCAATGGGTACAATCTGCGCAACACCTACAGCTGGTAGTGCAGGGTGTGTACCAGGCGTGTTATTTGGATTAAAGCCTCGCTTAAATCCAACGCGTGAACAAATGGTTCGCTTTTTGTTCACTTCAGGTGCATTCGGTCAAGTTGTAGCGAATAATGCTTCAATTTCAGGTGCGGCAGGTGGTTGCCAAGCTGAAGTTGGTTCTGCAGCAGGTATGGCAAGTGCAGCCGCTGTAGAAATGGCAGGTGGTACACCACAGCAGTCAGCAGAAGCAATGTCAATTACACTTAAAAATATGCTCGGCTTAGTGTGTGACCCTGTTGCAGGCTTAGTCGAAGTACCTTGTGTTAAACGTAACGCTATGGGATCCTCTCAAGCGATTGTATCAGCTGACTTAGCTTTAGCAGGTGTGACGAGTACAATTCCTACTGACGAAGTTATTGGAGCTATGTTTAGAATTGGTGAAAGTATGTCGCCAGCTCTTAAAGAAACAGCAGAAGGCGGCTTAGCAGCAACACCAACAGGAAGAGAATTAGCTAAAAAAGTTTTTGGACCTGCGATGGGAAGCGAGTGATCGAAATTGTTTAACGAACCAGTTAATCAAATACCAAGTGTCGGTGAAAAAACTCAAGAACAGCTAGCATTGCTAGATATTTTGAAAGTGGGAGATTTACTCTTCCACTTTCCTTTTCGTTATGACTTCTTAGAATTAAAACCGCTAGAAGAATTAAGTCATGAAGAAGTGGCTACAATTCAAGGGGAAGTTGTCTCACAACCGAATGTTTCGTTTTATGGTCGAAAAAAATCACGATTATCGTGCACAATTCAAATTGGAGTTGTCGCAGTTAAAGCCGTATTTTTTAATCAAGCTTTCTTAAAAGACCAGTTACAAGTTGGACAATCTGTCACGCTAACAGGAAAGTGGGATATGCACCGATTACAATTAACCGTGCATAAATTCCATCGCCAAAGTTTTGAAGAAGCAAGTTCAATTGAACCGGTTTACCATACAAAGGGTAAGTTAACGATTGCTCAATTAAAGAAGTTAATTAAGTATGCCTTGAAATCTTCTGTAGAAGAAATTGAAGAGATATTGCCGGAGAAATACCTACATAACTACAAAATTCCACAAAGACAGACAGCTGTTAAAGAGCTGCATCAACCATCTTCAAAATCGAGTTTAAAGCATGCAAAAAGAAGATTTATTTATGAAGAGTTGTTTTTGTTTCAACTAAAAATGCAATACATTAGAAGAGAAAATAAAGTTCAATCAATTGGAACACAAAAGCAGTATGACAACAGTGTATTAAAGGAATTTGTTAATCAACTGCCTTTTGATTTAACAGGTAGTCAAAAACGCGTGTTAAAAGAAATATTAGATGATCTAAATGGCGAATACCGAATGAATCGTCTTTTACAAGGTGACGTTGGTTCAGGTAAAACCGTCATTGCAGCAATTGCGTTGTATGCGACGGCTTTATCAAGTCAGCAAGGTGCTTTAATGGTCCCTACAGAAATTCTAGCTGAGCAACATGTGGAATCGTTAAATGACTTGTTAGGCGAACAGTTGAACGTTGAGTTGTTAACGGGCTCGATTAAAGGTAAAAAGCGTAAAGAGGTTTTAACAAGACTTGAAAATGGTGATGTTGACATACTCGTTGGTACTCACGCATTAATTCAAGATGAAACGATTTTTAAACAACTTGGATTAGTAGTCATTGACGAACAGCACCGCTTTGGCGTCAATCAACGTAAAACGTTAAGAGATAAAGGATTAACTCCTGATGTGTTGTTCATGACAGCTACTCCAATTCCTAGGACGTTATCCATTACATCTTTTGGTGATATGGATGTATCAGTAATTGATGAGATGCCAAAAGGGCGTTTACCAGTTGAGACGTATTGGGCAAAAGAAAATATGATCGAGCGCGTACATCAGTTTTTAATTGATCAAATTAATAAGGGACATCAAGCTTATGTCATTTGCCCATTAATTGAAGAGTCAGATCAGTTAGATATTCAAAATGCTGTCGATGTGTTTGAACAGTTAAACGCAACGATGCCTGATTCAATTCATGTTGGTCTTATGCACGGACGCTTATCAGCTCAAGAAAAGGAAGAGTTAATGAGACAATTTGCTAATAATGAAATACAATTACTCGTTTCAACTACTGTGATAGAAGTAGGTGTAAACGTTCCAAACGCGACGACGATGGTAATTTATGATGCTGAGCGGTTCGGATTGGCTCAACTACACCAATTAAGAGGGCGAGTAGGTCGTGGTAGTGAACAAAGTTATTGTATTTTGCTAGCTGACCCGAAAAGCGAGAACGGAAAAGAACGTATGCGCGTCATGACAGAGACAACAGATGGATTCGAGTTATCAGAACATGACCTGCAAATTAGAGGACCAGGGGACTTTTTTGGGAAAAGGCAAAGTGGCTTACCCGAGTTTAAAGTCGCTAATATCGTTGAAGACTATAGAGCACTAGAAGTGGCTAGACAAGATGCTGTAAATGTCATGAATGAAGGTAAATTAGAGTTAGACGATGAATATAGTAAGTTAAAACAACTTATCGAGTCCGATCCTTTAATTCAAGAACGAATTTTTGATTAATGATTGCATCTTACGCCAACGTATTATATATTACTATTAGGACCTAGTCATAAAACGGATGGTGGATAGCATGAAAAGAAAAAAGAAGGAAAGACAAGAAGAACTCATAAAGCTTATAGAAGACACACCATTTATTACAGATGAAGACTTAGCCAAGAAATTTGGTGTCAGTATTCAAACCATTCGTCTTGATCGCTTAGAATTATCAATACCAGAGCTTCGTGAACGTATTAAAGATGTTGCACAAAAACAGTGGGATGAAACAGTTAAAGCTTTACCTCTTGACGAAGTAATCGGTGAGGTTGTCAACTTAGAGCTTGATCAATCAGCTATTTCACTACTGGATATTAGTGAAGAGCACGTATTTTCACGTAACCAAATTGCAAGAGGGCACCATTTATTTGCACAAGCTAACTCGCTTGCAGTTGCTGTAATAGATGATGAACTAGCATTAACGGCAAATTCTGAGATACGTTTTACAAGACCGGTTAAATTACATGAACGAGTCATTGCTAAAGCATATGTTAAAGGTGATGACGATAAAGGACGAACGATTGTCGAAGTATCAAGTTACGTCGATCAAGAATTAGTTTTTTATGGAAAATTCCATATGTTTAGATCGACTGAACAATAAAAGGAGTCATGTTTATGAAGATTGCTATCGATGCAATGGGCGGAGATCATGCACCGAATGCTGTTGTAGAAGGTGCGAAACAAGCTATAGAACATTATAACGAATTATCAATTACACTTTATGGTGATGAAGATCAAATAAAACCTTTATTAGGTGATACATACGAACGAATTACAATTCACCACACGACAGAGAAGATTGAGAATGATGACGAACCGGTACGCGTCGTTCGCAAAAAGAAAAATGCATCAATGGTGTTAATGGCTGAAGCTGTTAAAAACAATGAAGCAGATGCTTGTATATCAGCAGGTAATACTGGTGCATTAATGAGTGCGGGGTTATTTAAAGTTGGTCGAATTAAAGGCATTGAACGACCAGCATTAACCCCGACCTTACCTACAATTGATGGGAAAGGCTTTTTACTATTAGATGTAGGAGCGAATGTTGATGCGAAACCACAACATTTATTGCAATATGCGATTATGGGTTCCATTTACGTTGAGAATGTACGTAACGTTCAAAAACCTAAAGTCGGATTATTGAATGTCGGCACTGAGGAGCAAAAAGGGTCAGAACTGACGAAAAAAGCTTATGAACTTATGTCAGATGCCCCGATTAACTTTATCGGAAATGTTGAAGCAAGAGACTTACTAGATGGCGTTGCTGACGTCGTTGTGACAGATGGTTTCTCAGGTAATATCGCGTTGAAATCAATCGAAGGTACAGCTTTGTCAATGTTTTCAATGATTAAGGATACGTTTACACAAAATATGAAAACGAAATTAGCTGCTGCAATGGTTAAATCAGACCTTAAAGGTATTAAAGATCAACTTGATTACTCAGAATATGGAGGTGCTGGTTTGTTTGGACTCGCAGCACCAGTAATTAAAGCACATGGGTCTTCAAATGGACGAGCAATATTTAGTGCTATTAAACAAACATATGACTTAGTCGAAAAAGATGTTGTTCATTTAATTCAAAAAGATGTCGAGTCAATGGAGAGCGGGAAGGAGTCCAATGATGAGTAAATTTGCATTTCTTTTTCCAGGTCAAGGTTCACAAACTGTTGGAATGGGTCAAAGCTTTTATAGTGAATCAAGCGAAGTTAAAGAGAAATTTGAACAGGCGAACGACGTACTTGGCTATTCTTTAACAGAACTAATGTTAAATGGACCAGAAGAGGAACTGACGAAAACAGAAAACGCACAACCTGCTTTGCTATTAAATAGTGTAGCTATTTTTGAGCAGATTAAGAAAGCGAGAATTGAGCCAGCAATGGTAGCTGGACATAGCTTAGGTGAGTATAGTGCTCTTTATGCAGCAGGTGCTTTATCCTTTGAAGATGCACTGAAAGCTGTGCATGAACGTGGTAAGTTAATGGAGCAGGCTGTACCATCAGGGCAAGGTACGATGGCAGCTGTGTTAGGCTTGGATGATGATACAATTTTAAAGATCACCCAAGATATTACGAATAACGGCGCTACGGTAAATGTCGCGAATTATAACTGTCCAGGTCAAACAGTTATTTCTGGCACGGTTGAAGGAGTAGAGCAAGCTGTTGAGCAGTTGAAGGAAGCTGGGGCAAAACGAGCGTTACCATTAAACGTTAGTGGGCCTTTCCATTCACAATTAATGCAACCAGCAAGCGAAAAGTTCCAAAAAGTTCTTGGTGGAGTTGCCCTTCATGACGCACAAGTTCCTGTTTATGCTAACGTCACTGCAAAGCCAGTACAAGATGCTAGTGAAATTAAACAATTGTTAATAGAACAATTGTATTCACCAGTACAGTTTACAAAGACGTTAGAAAATATGGTCAATGAAGGTGTGGATGCTTTTGTTGAAGTAGGACACGGAAAAGTTTTATCAGGTTTAGTGAAGAAAGTCCATCGTCGTGCGAAAGTATTTAACATACAAGATGTTGATCAATTAAATGAGTTTATTCAATGGGCTAAGGAGGAATCTTAATGTTAGAAGGTAAAGCGGCACTTGTTACAGGTGCTTCGCGTGGTATTGGTAAAGCGATTGCTATTGAACTTGCAAAGCAAGGTGCCAATGTCGTCGTAAACTATGCTGGAAGTAAGGATAAAGCAGAAGCTGTAGTTGATGAAATTAAGCAGTTAGGTCGAGATGCTTTTGCCGTTCAAGCGAATGTCTCAAACTCTGATGAAGTAAAAGATATAATTAAACAAACAGTTGACCATTTTGGTTCGTTAGATATTTTAGTTAACAACGCAGGTATTACGCGTGATAATTTACTTATGCGTATGAAAGAAGAAGAATTTGATGAAGTCATTGATACGAACTTAAAAGGAGTATTTAATTGCATTAAAGGTGTTACGCGTCAAATGATGAAGCAACGCTCAGGAAAAATCGTTAACGTAGCTTCAATTGTTGGTGTAACAGGTAATCCAGGACAAGCTAACTATGTTGCTGCTAAATCAGGTGTAATTGGTATGACGAAATCAGTAGCTAAAGAGTTAGCTGCGCGCAATGTTAATGTGAATGCTGTAGCTCCTGGTTTTATTGCAACTGATATGACTGACGAATTGTCTGATGAAGCTAAACAACAAATGTATAATTTAATACCGTTAGACCGTCTTGGTGATCCTGAAGATGTCGCTAAAGTTGTGCGCTTTTTAGCCTCAGACGATGCGAACTATATGACAGGTCAAACGATTCATGTAGACGGTGGAATGGTAATGTAATATAATTAATTACGCTTTGAAGGGAGGTGAACAACATGGCAGACGTATTTGATCGTGTAAAAAACATTATCGTTGAACGTTTAGACGTTGATGAGTCAAAAGTAACTGAGAGTGCTTCTTTCAAAGATGACCTAGAAGCAGATTCATTAGATGTTGTTGAATTAGTCATGGAACTTGAAGATGAGTTTGATATGGAAATTTCTGATGAAGAAGCAGAGAAAATTAATACAGTAGGTGATGCTGTTAATTACATAAACAGCACCCAGTAACTTAAAAAAAGGGGGATGGCAAAGTAGTCATCCTCATTTTCTATTTTAAATGCTTAAAATTGAATACATAAGCAAAGTATAAATACATGTAAGTATTGTTCTCAAGTTAATAGAGAAGGTGGAACTTATGGATTGTAAACATTTTCAACAAAAATTTAATATTCAATTTAACAATGAAGATTTATTAAAGCAAGCTTTCATGCATACATCATATGTGAATGAGCATCAGGATGATTCACTTGAAGATAACGAACGACTTGAGTTTTTAGGTGACGCGGTTTTAGAACTCACGGTGTCTCAACATCTGTTCCGAGCTTACCCAGACATGAGTGAAGGAGAATTAACGAAATTCAGAGCAAATGTAGTATGTGAACCGTCATTAGAACAATTTAGTCGTGAATTACAATTAAGTGATTATTTGCTTTTAGGAAAGGGAGAAGAAGCTTCTGGCGGTCGTGAGCGTCCTGCTATTTTAGCTGATGCTTTTGAAGCATTAATGGGTGCAATTTATTTAGATCGAGGGTTTGAAACAGCTTTGGATTTCCTAGAAGAACACATCTTCCCGAATGTTGAACCAGGTGCTTTTTCGCATGTGATGGATTATAAAAGCCAGCTTCAAGAACACGTCCAAAAAGATGGTGAATCAGTTGAGTACGAAATAGTTGACGAAATCGGACCAGATCATAACAGAGAATTTATTGCTTCTGTTACATTAAATGGAGAACGTATTGGAACAGGGAGAGGACGTTCAAAAAAAGAAGCTGAACAAGATGCGGCAAAAGAAGGGTTAGCAAAACTAACCTAATAGTGGACGAAAGAAACCCCAGCTAGACTGTACTCTAACTGGGGTCATTTTTATTGTTTACGATACTTTTTCAACTCAGTAATAATTGCGTTAATCTCCGCGACACTAACTTGCCCTTGAGCATTTAACATGTCATAAATATCTTTAATATCATGATAATGGTCTAAATCATAATCTTCTGGTTTTAAAATAGAAGCGTTTAATACTTGTAATTGTTTAGCTAATTCCTCGATAATATATTCCAAATTTTCATAACTTGGCTCATTTAAGTTCATGAATATCCTCCTAATCGTGTATTGCGTCCTTCTGTGAACCCTTAATTTATGATAAAATATACAGGTTGAAATGTTAAGTACATTATTACATATTACAAGATTGTTGTCATCGTATGATTATAATTAAAAATGTAGCATTTATAAGTAGGTGTTAGAAGGTATGTTTCTAAAAAGGTTAGAGACTGTTGGATTCAAGTCATTTGCCGAACGGGTGTCAGTCGACTTTGTACCTGGTGTAACAGCGGTGGTTGGTCCGAACGGAAGTGGAAAATCAAATATTACCGATGCCATTCGATGGGTATTAGGTGAGCAATCAGCCAAGTCTTTACGTGGAGCGAAGATGGAAGATGTTATATTTTCCGGAAGTGATACACGTAAAGGGTTAAACGTTGCAGACGTAACGTTAGTTTTGGATAATCGCGATCACCAACTTCCGATTGAATATGATGAAGTTGCTGTCACACGTCGAGTCTATCGTTCTGGCGATAGTGATTACTTAATTAATAAACAACCTTGTCGGCTTAAAGATATTACTGACTTATTTATGGATTCCGGGTTAGGTAAAGAAGCATTTTCTATTATAAGCCAAGGTAAAGTAGAAGAAATCTTATCTTCAAAGTCAGAAGAACGTCGTAGCATATTTGAAGAAGCAGCTGGTGTTTTAAAATATAAAAAACGTAAAGTACATGCACAAAAGAAACTGAGCGAAACACAAGATAATTTAAGCCGTGTAGAAGACATCATTCATGAAATCGAAGGTCAACTAGAACCTTTAGAAAAACAAGCTGAAACAGCGAAACAATATTTGGATTTACGAGACCAGTTAGAAAAAGAAGAAGTCTCACTATTAGTTGCTGAAATTGAAGCGATCCATACTGATTGGAATCATTTATTAAATTCCATTGAGCAGTTAAAAGAACAACTAGCAGCGGAAAAAGCAGTCATTCAGCAAGATGATGCGAATTTAGAAGAGAAACGCGAGATCATTCATTCTTTAGAGAAACAAATTAATAAATGGCAAGATGAAAAGTTATATTTAACGAAAGAAATTGAACAGTTAGAAGGGCAGAAGAATGTTTTAGCTGAACGGTTAAAACATTTTGATGAAAGTAAAGATAAACTTGAAAGTAATGTTCAAACCCATTCAGACCAAGTTGACCAAATCAAACTTGATATTGAAGACCATGAAGCCCGACTAGCTGTTATGCAGTCTTCACGTAATGAAACGAAACAACAAATTAAAGCTTTAAAAGACAGGTTAGCATCTAGTGAAGGAAACATTGAGGAAACCATTGAACAGCATAAGGCTGAATATATTGATTTGTTAAATGAACAGGCAGCTAGTCGTAATGAGAAGCATTCAGTGGAAAAACAACTCGAACAAATTGAAGAACGTAAGAACCGTCTAGATGACCGGTTTGACCAAATGCTTCAAGATCGTGAAAACTTACAAACTGAGTTCAGTGAATATGAACAACAAAAAGAATCGTTTGAACAACAGCTTACAGATGTTAAACAAGCTTATGAACGTTTAGAAACAGAATTAAAAGATCAACAAGAAACGATCAATACAGATGAAGAGAAATTAAACCAAGCCTACCGCATTATTGAACAGTTACGTTCAAAGAAAGAAATGCTTGAGGATATGAAAGAGTCATATAGTGGCTTCTATTATGGTGTTAAAGCGATCTTACAAGCTAAAGAG
>NZ_AKIF01000058.1 GCF_000269905.1 Alkalibacillus haloalkaliphilus C5 | reverse complement strand
TTCACCTCTTAAGAATGGAGGTACGCGCTTTTCTACACTTGCGTTACAAATGACTTTCGTATCGCCGACTGTAATTAAAACAGATCCTTCAGGATGCTTAGTAAAATTGGTTGTTATTGTCATTTTTCTTAGTTCATCGTTACGACGTCCATCGATTCTCATCTTTTGCCTCCTCAAACTTCCATAAACAATCGACTATTATTTTATCTATAGTTCTGATTGCTATACACCGCATACAGTATAACATACGCATTACTATGTCAGCTCTATATTTATCAGTAATCTACAATTTTGAAATATTTAAACATAAAAAACTTACACCACATTAAATGGCATAAGTTTTACATGATTGATACTTGTTTCACTTGGCTATTAGTAAAATGAAATATTTCATCTTTTAATCGTTGCAAAACACTTAAACTTCCCGTGGTTAATATTAACGGATCTGATATTGGGAACTTCTCTTTAGTTGTATGCATGTTATAAAACGTCAAACTAGCACTGACTTCCGCACCTGTCTCTAAAGCTGAAGATAGTACTGTTACGCGTTTTCCTAAAACGTTTTCTATAACAGGCTGTATGATCGGATAATGTGTACAACCTAAAATCAATGCATCAATACTCGAATCATTCTTTATAGCGACCAAACTCTCATGAACGACTTGCTTAGCCTCAGGTCCTGAAATCCTTCCTGACTCAATTAGTGGAACGAACTTTGGACAAGCAACTCCAACTGTTTGTATGTTCGGATTGATTTGCCTTAGTGCATATTCATACGCTTGACTCGAGATCGTGTTTTCTGTTCCGATGATGCCTACATGCTTAGTTTCTGTTGATTTAATAGCTGCTCTTGCCCCTGGTTCGATCACACCAACAACAGGGATCGATAGATAATGTTTTAATTCTTCTAATACAATAGCTGTTGCAGTGTTACAAGCAACTACAAGCAGTTTAATATCAAATGTTAATAAGTATTCCACCATTTCCCAAGTATATTGCCTAACTTCATCGGCTTCTTTAGAGCCATATGGGCACCTTAACGTATCACCTAAGTAAACAAACTCCTCTTTAGGGAGCTGTCTTTTGAGTTCGTACAAAACCGTTAAGCCACCTATTCCTGAATCAATTACACCTATTGGTCTTTCCAATGTTTAGGACTCCTTCTTGCTGTCTTTTTCTTGAGCTTCTTCATGCCCCTTCATTTCATTATAAAGTTGAGTCATTGAACTACGTAATTTCTCTACTTGTTCTGGTGAATAAGTTTTCAATACTTCTTGTAAATATTCTTGACGTTTTTCGATTACTTCATCAATGATCTCTTTACCTTTATCTAGTAAATGTATTCGTACAACTCGACGATCTTTTGGGTCTCTTACACGTTCAATTAATTCATTTTTCTCCATACGATCCACTAAATCTGTCGTTGTACTAAATGCTAAATACATTTTTTTAGATAATTCACCGATCGTTAAATCACCAGAATCTAATAACCACTGAAGGGCTATAAATTGAGGTGGTGTAATTGGATAGTGGTTAAGTATTTCACGGCCTCTTTGCTTTACCATGTGTGATATGTATCTTACATCTTTTTCTAATTCTGCAATCACTTTTAAATCAATTGTCGAATGCAATGGTTTACCCCCTTAATTAAACGTACCTTTTATATTATTTTCACTTTTTTGCTCGAAAAATGCAAGTTAACTTAAATTATAATATATTATAACAAAATTAATGAAAAACCGGCTACGTTAATAGCCGGTCAATTTAAAGTTCGATTTCACCGAGCCGTATTAACTCAACAACAGCTTGTGAACGCCCCTTTACTTGTAATTTTTGAATTGTGTTCGATATGTGATTCCTTACTGTTTTTTCAGAAATAAATAACTCCTCAGCTATTTCTTTTGTCGTCTTATCTTGAACGAGCAATTCAAAAACTTCTCTCTCTCTCTTTGTTAATATATTGCTAGGTCGATACTTTTTGCTGTCCAAGCGGTAACCCCTCCTCCATTTAAGAAGTGAGCTACTTCTTTCATGAGGATTTTAATTAGTCACCATAGTTTATGACAGTGGACGTTTCTATGTTCGCGATATATGTCATTGTTTTATTGATTTATCGCTTTTTTATTGTTTAATCGTTCTATTTGTTCTTCAGTAAATGGGTCAGCCTTTCCTGTGGATGAATCAATTTGAACGATTCTCCCTCTACCGACTAGACAGATCTCATCTTGACTATTTTTACCCATGTAGTGAATGTCAATTGAACTATTACCGATATGATTAGTTTTAACGTACATTTTTATTTGTTCACCAAAGTAAATTTGCTTTAAATAATCGCATTGTAAGTCACTCACAACGGGTACTTTACTTACGCCTGGCTTTAAGTCTCCAAACAGGTTAATTTCGTTCATATATGCGATTCTTGCCTCTTCAAAATATATAAATGGTGATACATTATTAACGTGACCAAACATATCAGTTTCTGAAAAGCGAATATTAATCGGTATGTAAAAGCAAAACTCGTCAATCCATTCGTTCATGTCTTCAATATAATTAGGTGTTTTCATGTTAGAATCACTCCCGTTTATTTAAATTTATGAATTATCAGACTAAAATCAACCTTAAAAAAGGCTGACTTTTGTCAGCCTTTTTTTCTTTTTAGTGGTGGTAGTCACTACCGAAGAAGCTCTTAAATGAATGTAAAGTTGCTTCACGGTTTAACGCTGCGATTGACGTTGTTAAAGGAATACCTTTCGGACAAGCTTGTACACAGTTTTGTGAGTTACCACAGTTTTGTAAACCACCATCATCTAATAATGCATCCATACGTTCTGCCTTATGATAAGAACCTGTTGGATGAGAATTAAATAGGCGTACTTGTGATAATGCAGCTGGTCCAATAAAATCAGAATTGCTGTTAACATTTGGACACGCTTCTAAACAAACACCACAAGTCATACATTTTGATAATTCATAAGCCCATTGACGTTTACTTTCAGGCATACGTGGACCTTCTCCAAGATCATAAGTACCATCGATTGGAACCCATGCTTTAACCTTTTTAAGAGAGTCGAACATACGACTACGGTCGACTGCTAAGTCACGCATAACTGGAAAAGTTTTCATTGGCTCTAAACGTACCGGTTGCTCTAATTGGTCAATTAATGCTGTACAAGATTGCATTGCTTTTCCGTTGATTACCATCGAACAAGCACCACAAACTTCTTCTAGACACCCCATATCCCAATAAACTGGAGTTGTTTGCTCCCCTTTTGCATTTACTGGGTTACGACGGATTTCCATTAGAGCAGAGATTACGTTCATGTTTTTACGATATGGAATTTCAAATTCCTCTTCGTACGGTTGAGCTTCAGGTTCATCCTGACGCTGAACGATCATTCTAATTGTTTTGTGATCTTCCGCCATACTCTTTACCCCCTCTATGCTTATTTAGTCTTAGAATAGTCACGCTTACGCGGTTCAATTAATGACGTATCGACATCAACATATTCGAAGTCTGGACCATTCTTTTCGGCGTTGAAAGTCGCTTTTGTCGTCTTTAACCATTCTTCATCGTTACGATCTGGGAATTCTGGCTTATAGTGAGCTCCACGACTTTCATTACGATTATAAGCACCTTGTGTAATAACTCGTGCTAATTGTAACATGCTATCTAACTGACGTACGAACATTGCTGTTTGGTTGCTCCACCTTGAAGTATCATTAACGTTAATGTCTTTCGCACGTTCCATTAGTTCTTGAATCTTTTCATCAGTCTTTAATAGACTCTCGTTTTCACGAACAACTGTTACGTTATCAGTCATCCACTCACCTAGTTCACGGTGAATTTGATAAGCGTTTTCTTTACCCGTTGTCATATTTAAAATGTTTTCGAATTTCTCTTCTTCTTCTTTCTTCTTCGCTTCAAATAATTCTGAAGATTGGTCTTCAGCTAATTCCTCTAAACCGTCAATGTATTTAACAGCGTTTGGTCCTGCAACCATACCACCATAAATACAAGATAGTAGAGAGTTTGCACCTAGTCGGTTTCCACCGTGGATTGTGTAATCACACTCACCTGCAGCGAAAATACCAGGAATATTTGTCATTTGGTCATAGTCTACCCACAGACCACCCATTGAGTAGTGTACTGCTGGGAAGATTTTCATAGGAACTTTACGTGGATCTTCACCAACAAACTTCTCGTAAATTTCGATGATACCACCTAATTTTACGTCTAACTCTTCTGGGTCTTTATGAGATAAGTCTAGATAAACCATGTTTTCTCCGTTAATACCTAGCTTTTGGTTTACACATACATCGAAAATCTCACGAGTTGCGATATCACGAGGTACTAAGTTACCGTAAGCTGGATACTTTTCCTCTAGGAAATACCAAGGTTTACCGTCTTTATAAGTCCAAACACGGCCACCTTCACCACGAGCAGACTCTGACATTAAGCGTAACTTATCATCGCCAGGAATCGCTGTTGGATGAATTTGAATAAACTCACCATTTGCGTATACTGCTCCTTGACGATATAGATTTGACGCAGCAGAACCTGTGTTAATAACAGAGTTTGTTGACTTACCGAAGATAATTCCAGGACCACCTGTTGCAATGATTGACGCATCCGCTTTAAATACTCTCACTTCATGTGATTGAATGTCCTGTGCAACAACACCACGTGAAACACCATCATCATCGATCACAGCTTGTAAGAAGTCCCAACCTTCATATTTTGTTACAAGTCCATTTGCTTCATGACGACGAACTTGTTCGTCTAATGCATATAATAACTGTTGTCCTGTTGTTGCTCCTGCGAACGCTGTACGGTGGTGTTGTGTACCACCAAAACGACGGAAGTCTAATAACCCTTCTGGTGTACGGTTAAACATAACTCCCATACGATCAAGCATATGAATAATGCTTGGCGCTGCTTCACACATATCTCTTACAGGTGGTTGGTTTGCTAAGAAGTCACCACCATATACCGTATCATCAAAGTGTTCCCAAGGTGAGTCACCTTCACCTTTCGTATTAACAGCACCGTTAATACCACCTTGTGCACATACAGAGTGGGAGCGTTTTACAGGAACAAGTGAAATTAAATCAACGTGTACGCCTGCTTCAGCAGCTTTAATAGTAGCCATTAAACCAGCCAAGCCACCGCCTACTACCACGATATTTTTATTACTCATAATGAAGTTTCACTCCCTTTTAACCAATTACTAAATTGTTAAAACTTTTTTAAATTAATAAGCGAAAGCGATTAATGATGCAATACCCATATAGGTGAAAATAATGAAAATACCTAGTGTTGCATACGTTAAGACCTTTTGTGATCTTGGTGTTACTGTAATACCCCAAGTTACAAAGAAAGACCAAAGTCCGTTAGCAAAGTGGAATACAGCAGCTACGACTCCTACTACGTAGAACCAGAACATGAATGTCGATTCTAAAATCGTCGCCATCATGTCAAAGTTAACTTCTGTTCCATAAATCGCATGTGCCAGACGTGTTTCCCAAACGTGCCATACAATAAAGATTAATGTAATAATTCCTGTTGCTCTCTGCAACATGAACATCCAATTTCGGAAAAATCCATAACGTCTTAAATTGTTCTTAGCTGTAAATGCAATATATACACCATAAACTGCGTGGAATAGTAATGGTATATAAATCAGAACAAATTCAAGGAAAACTCTTAAAGGTAAATTTTCCATAAAGTGAGCAGCATTGTTAAACGCTTCTGGACTATATGTAGCAAAGTGGTTAACAACTAAGTGCTGCATTAAAAATAAACCAATTGGAAAAACACCTAATAATGAATGTAGCCTGCGATTAAAGAACTCACGGTTTTCCGCCATGTGTAACCC
Organism: Alkalibacillus haloalkaliphilus C5; assembly: GCF_000269905.1. GTDB lineage: Bacteria > Bacillota > Bacilli > Bacillales > Alkalibacillaceae > Alkalibacillus > Alkalibacillus haloalkaliphilus_A. Next base: position 10,133 of record NZ_AKIF01000058.1, on the reverse strand, counting down.
CCCTCATTTGATGTTAAATAGTTCATCGATAAGATTTACATACTGAATGCAAAAATTAGTATACATGACATGTTTATTGTACTTCTAACGCGTGAAAGCGTCAAGAAAGTTATGACTGATTTTGGCACTATTTGTTACCCAAAATTACAGCCTTTTTTTTAATCTTTACGAGAATCATTTGAATTATTATAAAAGTATTGTGTAATACTCTCTGCTACATTTTGAGGAATTCCTAATTTCGTTATATCCTCTAACTTTGCACTTTTAATATCTTCAACTGAACCAAAGTGTTGTATAAGCAATTGGCGTCGCTTAGGTCCAATTCCTTCGATTTCATCTAATGCTGATTGTACAGCTCCTTTGCCTCTAAGTTCTCTATGGAAAGTAATTGCGAATCGATGGACTTCATCTTGGATGCGATGAATTAAATAAAACGGTTGACTATTACGCTTCATTTGAACTGGTTCAGGTGGTTCACCGTAGAGAAGCTCACTCGTTTTATGCTTTTCATTTTTAGCTAAGCCGCATAACGGAATGTCTAAGCCGAGCTCATTTTCTAATACATCCCTCGCTGCCGACATTTGACCTTTTGCGCCATCCACTAATATTAAATCTGGTAAAGGAAGACCTTCTTTCAGTACTCGTTTATATCTTCTCCTAATGACTTCTCGCATCATCTCATAATCATCTGGTTGATCGACAGTTTTTATTTTATATTTTCGATATTGATTTTTCTTTGGTTTACCATCAATAAACACTACTAATGCAGATACAGGGTGAGCCCCTTGTATGTTTGAATTATCGAATGCTTCTATTCGGTGGGGAATTTCAATGTTTAGCTTTTCACCTAGTTCTTCTACAGCTTTTATCGTTCTTTCTTCATCTTTTTCGATTAAAGAAAACTTTTCTTTTAAGGCAATCTGAGCATTTTCTTGAGCTAAGTCTACTAACTTTTTCTTCTGACCACGGTATGGTGTTTTAACTTTTACATCAAGGTATTGTTGGATCAAATCATGGTCAATTCCAACTGGTACATTAACTTCTTTTGGTTTGATGTGGTTTGAGTGAGTGTAAAAGCTAGCAATAAAGCTAATAAACGCTTCAGATGGTTCATTATAAAAAGGAAAGATTGATACATCGCGTTCGATCAACTTGCCTTGTCTAACGAAGAACACTTGAACACACATCCACCCTTTATCATATGAGTATCCAAATATATCACGGTCAGTTAGGTCGTGAAGATCCATTGTTTGTTTTTCCATGACCGCTTCTATATGTTCTATTAAGTCACGGTACTCTTTCGCTTTTTCAAAATCTAATGCCTCAGATGCCTTTACCATTTTTTCTTGAACTTCTTGCTTAATTTCTTTGTGACCACCATTTAAAAACTTTGAGATGTTTTGAACTAATTCTTCATTTGTTTCTTTGCTTACGAAGTGTTCACAAGGACCTAAGCATTGGTTGATATGATAATAAAGACAAACACGTTTCGGCATGACATTGCATTTACGCAATGGATAAAGTCGATCAAGTAACTTCTTCGTTTCACGTGCTGCATAGACATTAGTATATGGTCCAAAATATTTGGCTTGATCTTTTTTAACTTTACGAGTGACAATTAGACGTGGATGTCGTTCATTCGTTATTTTCAAAAATGGATAACTTTTATCATCTTTTAACATGACGTTATATTTTGGGTCATATTTTTTAATTAAGTTCATTTCTAAAATTAATGCTTCCATCTCTGAACCTGTAACAATATACTCAAAGTCAACAATTTCATTAACGAGGCGTTGGGTCTTTAGATCATTAGCACTTGTAAAATATGATCGAACTCGATTTTTTAATACTTTAGACTTTCCAACGTAGATCACTTCATCTTTCTTACTTTTCATCAAATAACAACCTGGTTTATCAGGTAAAATAGCTAACTTCTCTTGTATATGTTCATTCATTACACTCACCCCCTTTGATTCACTTAACTGAAATAAAGAGCTAACTCACTAATGAGTCAGCCCTTTAAAAGAGAAAAGTTATGCGTTTTTATTTACTAATTCTGCTAGAGCGTCTTTAGGTTGAAAGCCGTGTGCTTGATCTACCTGTTCGCCATCTTTAAATAGAAGTAATGTTGGAATACTCATTACACCAAATTTTTGTGCTGTTTCTTGGTTTTCATCAACATCTACTTTAACAATTTTAACTTTATCGCTCATATCTGCATCTAGTTCTTCTAAAACAGGAGCAATCATTTTACATGGACCACACCATGGTGCCCAAAAGTCTACTAAAACTAGTCCTTCAGATGTTTCTTCGTTAAAATTCTGATCTGTTGCGTTTACAATTGCCATTTGTAATTCCTCCTAAACTTTCTAATTCAAACATAGTATAGCACGTTGCTCTTAATCCATGCCAATACTTTGTTTGTAAACTAAATATACGTTAAAGAACAGGCTCTTCAACGTATTTCACGATGAAGAGCCTATCTTTCTTTTATACTTTTAATGCTTTAATTTCTTCAGTTAACTTAGGGATAACATCAAATAGATCGCCTACTATTCCGTAATCTGCTACGTTGAAAATATTCGCTTCAGCGTCTTTGTTAACTGCTACGATTACTTTTGAGTTTGACATACCAGCTAAGTGTTGGATTGCACCAGAAATACCAACTGCAATATAAAGGTCAGGTGTTACCACTTTACCAGTTTGGCCGATTTGTAGTGAGTAGTCACAGTAACCAGCGTCACATGCGCCACGAGATGCACCAACTGCTGCACCTAATTCATCAGCTAATTCATAAAGTGGTTCAAAGCCTTCTTCACTTTTCACACCACGTCCGCCTGCAACAATAATGTTTGCTTCTGATAAATCAACACCTTCTGAAGTTTTACGGATGACTTCCTGAATGACTGTACGTAAGTCTTTAATATCAACATTTAACGAACTCACTTCACCTGAACGGCTTGTATCTTTCTCTAGTGGAGCAATGTTGTTAGGACGAATCGTTACGAATGTAACGCCATCAGTTAACTTTTTCTTCTCAAATGCCTTACCCGAATAGATTGGGCGAACAAATTCAGTTTCATCTCCACTTCCTTCAATTCCTGTGATGTCTGATACTAAACCATTATCTAACTTACTCGCTAATCGAGGTGATAAATCTTTACCTGCTGAAGTGTGACCCATTACAATGCCTGCTGGGTCTTCTTCGTTAATGACAGCCATTGCTGCTTGAGTGTATGCATCTGAAGTATACTCCTTTAAATCAGTATGCTCTACAACTAAAGCACGGTCTGCACCGTGATGAATCATTTCATCCGCTAATGCTTCCGTTTTTTGGTCTGATAAAACAACTCCTACAACTTGTGCATCTTCGTCTATTTGTTTTGCTGCTGCGATTGTTTCAAATGATACGTTTCTTAACTCTCCGTCACGCGCTTCTGCAAATGCTAAAATTGTGCTCATAACTATATAATCTCCTTTCTACACCTGTTAAATTAAAGTACTTTCGCTTCTGTACGTAGTAGTGAAACAAGCTCTTTCACTTGATCGTCAATTTCGCCTTCTAACACTTTACCTGCTTCTTTTTCAGGTGGAAGGAATACATCAGTCGTTTCTGTCTTAGCTTCTACATCATCTTCATCTAATTCTAAATCATCTAATTCTAATTCTTCTAAAGGCTTCTTCTTAGCCTTCATAATTCCTGGTAATGATGGATAACGTGGTTCATTTAAACCTTGTTGACAAGTCACTAATAGTGGTAGTGAAGTTTGAACCTTTTCAACATCACCTTCAACGTCTTTCTCAATATTGACTTGGTCACCATCGATTTTAATACCTGTAATAGTAGTTATATAAGGAATGTCTAACTGATCAGCAACTCGAGGACCCACTTGACCACTTGCTTGGTCAATTGCTACGTTACCAGCTAAAATAAGATCAACTTCTTGGTCCTTCAAATATGTTGCTAGAATCGTAGATGTCGTATACTGATCACCATCTTCAACATCATCTTCAATATTAATTAAAGTAGCTTTATCAGCACCCATCGCTAGAGCAGTACGAAGCTGTTGTTCAGAGTCTTCATCACCTACTGTTACAACTGTCACTTCACCACCATGCTCGTCACGAATATTGATTGCCTCTTCAATTGCGTATTCATCATAAGGGTTAATAATGAATTCCGCACCGTCTTGTTCAATAGCGCCTCCACTAACTTGAATCTTTTCTTCTGTATCGAATGTTTTCTTCATTAGAACGTAAATGTTCATTGGATTACCTCCTTATATCTATTGATCTTTAAAGTTTGGTTGACGCTTTTCAATAAAGCTTGAACGCCTTCTTTTGCGTCTTCATTACCAAACACTTTACCAAATTGGTCTGCTTCTGCATTAACACCTTCTAAAAACTGCGATGTTTGTGCATAAGGTAGTAGGCTCATGATGGCATGAATTGAAGGCCCACTTTTAGCAACAAATTTGTTTGCTAATGACATTGTTTGTTCTTCTAACTCTGATTCATCCACAGCGTGGTTAACTAAGCCTAACCTTTCAGCTTCAACACCTGAGATTGGATCACCTGATAAGATCATTTCATAAGCTTTCGGTATACCAACGTAACGTGGTAGCCTTTGAGAACCAGCAAAACCAGGAATAATGCCTAAGTTTAATTCTGGTAAGCCTAACTTAGTATCCTTTGTTGCAATTCTGACGTGACAAGCCATCGCTAGCTCAAGCCCACCACCTAATGCCGCTCCATGAATTGAAGCAATTACAGGAATGTGAAAGCGCTCAATTCGATCAAATAGTTGTTGACCTTTTTGAGCTAGGTTTTTGTAATCATCTTGTTGTTGGAAAGAGGTAAACTCTTTAATATCAGCTCCCGCTGAGAAGAATTTCCCTTCACCTCTTAAGATTACGAGCTTAATAGATTTGTCCGCCTCTACTTCATCTAAAACTTTACTTAGGTCTTTAAGAATTCCAGAAGATAAAGCGTTTGCAGGAGGACTTTGAATTAATACGCTAGCTATTTGCCCTTGTTTTTCCCATGATAGATGGTCCATGACGCCATCCCCCTTCTAATTATGTTTGCGTAAACCGTTATAAATTAAATAGTGAACTTCCTTAGCCTGTTCTACTAAGTTGTACCGCTGTTCTTTCATAACCCAGTTCGTTACAACTTCATCTAAAGTGCCAAAGAGCACCTGTCTAACTAATTTCACGTTTAATTGGTCTTGAAAAGTTCCGTCTTTCATACCTTCGTGCAAGATGTCATCCATTAACGTTAAATACCCTTTTAACACTTCATTAATTTTTAATCTTAAACGTTTGTTAGACTGTCTTAGCTCAAGTTGGGTTACAATCGCTAGATCTGGATCCTCCGATAGTTGTTGAAAATGCATCTCTATAAGCTTGTACAACTTTTGATCAGCTTCATCAATCTGCTCAATTTCATCTTTGATTTTTGAAACAAATTGCCCCATTTTCTCTTCAAAAAGTGAGACTAATATATCTTCTTTGTTTTTAAAATAGAGATAAATCGTTCCATCAGCGACCCCAGCTTTATTCGCAATTTTTGATACTTGAGAATGGTGGTAACCATTTTCGGCGATCACTTCAACAGCTGCATCTAGTATTAACTTGTATTTTGGCTTTGATTTGTTTTCCATAATTAAGTCTCCTGTAATTCTAATGAATGACCAAACACTCAGGTGAATGAATGGTCATTCATTTATCATGATATAAAGAAAAGTGGAAAGTGTCAACTATTTATATTAATCTGTCTGATTACTTTGTAATTTTTCTTTTTCTTCATCGACTAACTTCCTTCTTAATATCTTTCCTACCGCGGTTTTTGGTAGTTCATCTCTAAACTCGTATAACTTCGGTACTTTAAAGGCTGCTAAATTTTCTCTACAGAATTGGTCTAACTCTTCTTCAGTTAATTCGACATCTTCTTTAAGCACGATATATGCTTTAACTGTTTCGCCACGATATGGATCAGGTATACCTGCTACAACAGCTTCTTGGATTCCTTCGTGTTCATAAAGCACTTCTTCAACTTCTCGTGGGTAAATGTTAAAACCACCAGCGATAATCATGTCTTTTTTACGATCGACGATATAAAAGTAACCATCTTCATCCATGTAACCCATATCTCCAGTATAGAACCAACCATCTTTAAGCGATTGCTCTGTTTCGTCAGGTTTATTCCAATAACCTTTCATAACTTGCGGTCCTTTAACTGCAATTTCTCCTACTTCACCAACTGGCTGTTCTTCATTTGTATCAGCATTAAATACTTTAGCATCAGTATCTGGCCAAGGTACCCCAATCGTACCTGCACGTCTGTTTTCCCAAACGAAGTTAGCATGAGTTACAGGTGACGTTTCTGTTAATCCATAACCTTCAACTAATCGTCCACCCGTCACTTTCTCAAACTGTTCTTGAACTTCAACTGGTAATGGTGCTGATCCACTAATACAAGCTTCGATTGAAGATAAATCATATTTAGTTAGTTTAGGATGGTTTAATAAGCCGATATATATAGTTGGTGCACCCGGAAATAACGTCGGACGCTCTTTATGAATAGCTTTTAACACATTATCAACGTCAAACTTCGGAATGAGTACCATCTTTTGTGCCATCATGACAGATAAAATCATGACTGTTGTCATACCGTAAACATGGAAAAACGGTAATATACCAAGCACTGTTTCTTTACCATATTCCGTTTTGTACAACCACTTTTGACACATTTGCGTGTTAGATACTAAATTACTATGCGTTAACATGACACCTTTAGGGTATCCTGTTGTTCCACCCGTATACTGTAGTAATGCTAAATCTTCCTGTGGATCAATATCATGTTCTTCGTACTCTACAGTTGTATCGTCCATAATATTAGTCCATACATGAGTATCGCCACCATGTTCTGGTTTTACAACAAGGCCGTATTCTCTTTTTTGTAAAATTGGTTGTACGACATTCTTCGGAAACGGTAAGTAATCTTTAATTCTAGTCGTAACCACATGTTCTAATTCCGTTTCTTCTCTGATAGCGTTTACACGAGGAAGTAAAATATCTAGACAAACAATGACTTTAGCTCCAGAGTCTTTCATTTGATATTCTAATTCACGCTCTGTATAAAGTGGGTTCGTTTGAACTACAACTGCTCCGGCTAATAGCGCACCATAGTAAGACATCACAGCTTGTGGTGTATTCGGTAGCATAATGGCTACACGATCACCTTTTTCTACACCTAGAATTTGTAGATAGTTTGCTACTTTTCTAGCCGAATCAAATAACTCTTGAAATGTTAAGTCTTTCCCTAAAAAATTGATTGCCGTTTTGTCTGGATAGTTTTCCGTACTTTCGACTAAATAGCTTTGTAACGTCCTGTTGTCATAATCAATCGTTTGTGGGATTTCTTCTGGGTAATGCTTTAACCAAGGCTTCATTACTTCAACCCCCATGAAATGACATCCTCCTTTAAAACTATATTTATAAATATTATAAACACAAAAATTATCAAATTTAAAACATTATTTAAAATTGTCTGAACTTAAAGTGGTTAATTTTGCTCAGAAAGTATGTCTCAAGCCTTACTTTAACTATATATTTCAATTAAAAAAATTTTTAAAAAAAGCTCTGTTCATGACGACAATTGACTTCGTGATGATTAAACAATGATCGTTCGTTTAAATCAAATCAAAAGTACGACATATAACAGAGCTTTAATTGATTACTACAATATTAATTTGCTATTAAAAAGATGACACCAACGATTATAAATAATGCTGCGACGACCCATAATACTTTCGCAAGTGTTTCCATGACCATTCCCTTTCTAACATGTTATGACATAACAATTGATTTTAGACTATTTTAACTTCAAGATTGTAACACCCGTTCCACCTTCATTTGCACTTGCAAATTCATTGCCTTTAATCGAACGATGTTCCTTAGCAAACTGTTGTACACCTTTCATTAGCGCTCCTGTACCTTTACCATGAATAATCGACACTTGATGATATCCAGCCAATAAAGCATCATCTGTATATTTTTCTAACTTATGGATCGCATCTTCATACCGCTGGCCTCTAAGGTCAAGTTCCGGTTTAACATGAACTTGACTTCCTTTAACTGTTGCTAACGGCTTTGTCTTCACTGGTTCAGGGCGTTTAACGAACTGAAGCTGGTCTTTAGACACTTTCATTTTCATAATTCCTAATTGGACTTCATATTCCTTCTCATTGACTTGCTCAACAATGTGCCCATTTTGATTAAAGGTAGCCACATGGACTTCATCACCAGGTAATAATCTTTCGTTTTTCTTTTCCGTTTTAACCGATTGATTGGATTTTTGATCTGGTTTTAGCTGATCTTTTTGTTCCTCAAGTTTCTTTCGTGCATCAATAAAGTGGTGTTCTTTAACGGTCGCATCTTCTTTTAGTTCTTTTAACTCTTCTAATATTTCTTTAGACTGTACTTCAGCTTCTTCGATAATTTTTTGAGCTTTTGTTTTTGCCTTCTCTTCGTACTGTTCCTTTTTATTTAAATACTGGTTATACTCATGTTTTAATGATTCCTTAAATTGCTCTGCCTCAGCTAGAATAGAAGAGGCTTCTTCGTAGTCACGCTCTGCATTATGTCTAGATTGTTCTAACGATGCGATCATATTTTCAACAGACCTAGAATCGTCACTAACCATTGATTGTGCCTTTTCGATTATTTCATCTTTTAAACCTAATCGTTTTGAAATATCAAATGCATTACTTCTTCCAGGGACACCTAAAAGTAAGCGGTAAGTCGGTTTTAAAGTTTCCACATCAAATTCAACTGAAGCATTTGTTACTTCATTACGATTATAGCCGTAAGCTTTTAATTCTGGGTAGTGAGTTGTAGCTATTACTCGTGCATTATTGGATATGACATGGTCTAAAATTGACATCGCAAGACCTGCACCTTCTTGTGGGTCTGTTCCTGCTCCTAGCTCATCGAACAACACTAATGAATTGCTGTTAACTCGATCTAAAATATCAACGATGTTTGTCATATGAGATGAGAAAGTACTTAAACTTTGCTCAATTGATTGTTCATCTCCAATATCAGCAAACACATGGTCAAAAACTGCCATTTGACAGCCATCTAAAGCTGGTATTTGTAATCCTGACTGTGCCATTAATGTGCAAAGTCCTACCATTTTTAATGTCACTGTTTTACCACCAGTATTTGGACCTGTAATGACAATTGCTGTGAAATCTTCCCCTAGCTCTACATCATTACTGACAACTTCATCATCAGCAATTAACGGATGACGAGCTTGCCTCATATGAATAACACCGTCTTGGTTCATTTCAGGTTTAGCTGCTTTCATGCTTCTTGATAATTTAGCTTTTGCAAACATAAAATCAACCTGCTGCAATGCATCTACATTTTGACGTAAAAACTCAGCGTCTTGTTCGATTAAACTTGAAAGTGACTCTAAGATTCGTTCGATTTCGTGTTGTTCTTCGACTCGAGACTCCTGTAATTTATTGTTTAGATCAACAACTGATTGTGGCTCAATAAAAAGTGTCTGACCAGATGACGATTGGTCATGCACAATACCACCAAAGCTACCTCGATATTCTGATTTTACAGGGATCACGTAACGCTCATTACGAATGGTTACGATTGCATCGGAAAGCATTTGGCTTTTCGATTTCGTATAGCCTTCTAAACGGTCGCGCACTCGACTTTCATATGAGCGGATTTGTGAGCGAATTGAGCGTAACTTACTCGAGGCACCATCCATTACTTGACCATATTCATCTATACAACTTTTAATAGAACGCTCTAAATTATTTAAGTTAGAGATTTGTTCACACCATTCTTCTAAAATTGGTATCTCAATTTCTTCTTCTTCTAAAGTATCAACGAATTTTTTTAATTGTTGACCACCATAAATCGTACTTGCTATTTCTAAGCATTCTACAGCTGATAACATACCACCTATACTCGCTCGCTTAATGTGAGGTCTAATATCACTAATACCCCCAAGAGGAACATGACCTTTTAAGCGAAGAACTTGTACACCTTCATCTGTTTCTTCATGCCACTTCTTAACTTCTAATAAACTTGATGTTGGTGTTG
>NZ_AKIF01000057.1 GCF_000269905.1 Alkalibacillus haloalkaliphilus C5 | reverse complement strand
CCTTGGCAGTCTCAGTCAATATAGCTAAATTCAAGGGAGAATTATTAAGTTCACTTGAGCCACGTGAAAGCGGATTAGCAGTATTTAAGTTACCTAAAGAGCTGTTAAATGAGTATGGTGTATCAGCAGATGAAACGCACACTTTTGTTGGTATAGCAGGTGATATCAAAGGTATTCATGCCTGGGTGTTTTTTGTTGAAGAAGAAGATGTAATTAGAGTGCGCTTAAGATCTAAAGGTCCAGTCATCAATGAAGTTGCTGCACAATTTAACGGTGGAGGACATCCGATGGCTTCTGGAGCGAAAGTGTATAGTTGGGATGAAGCGGATCAGTTAATTGAGTCTTTAGATCAAGTCTGTCGTGAGTTTGAAGGTTAATTAAAAAAAGCTGCTCTTAATTTAAGAGCAGCCTTTATAAAATATTAACTTCTAGGAATAAACCAGCAACCAATATCCGTTTGGTCTTCATAAATATCAAGGTTATTTGAATTAATTCTACGTTTCATTAGTCGGATGAGTTCTTCAGTTTCAGCATAAGCGGAGTAACCGTTTCTTAGGTTGTTGATCTTCTCATTAGCCATGCGCCTTTTACATACAACAAACATACATTACTCACCTCATTTTGACATTTGTCCCTCAAATTGATGTTAAATTATAAGGGGTTCTACTATATATTGTACCCCAAAACTTTAGAAAAATAGCTTTTCTGACAAAAGTTTCATAAAAAAGTCAAATAAGTAAGCGAGCTATGAACTTGTTATATGGACTTTGACGGTAATGATTAACGTTGTAGAAATCGTAATGTGATGCACTTCTAATTGATAACGTATGTCTCGAATATTGTACAGTTTATTCTCAATTGTTCTAATAAGTAATTCCCTTTGGTCAGATACAGATTGAATGTTTCGACCCATAACGGTTTGCAGTTCTTGTAACACGTTTTCGTTTAACTCATGTAATGTGAAACGATCAAGGTCTAACTCATCAGCATTATGCCAATCAAGCTCAATATCTTGAATGGTTAATCTTTCTTCATTGGCGCGATTCAAATCATCTTTATCTTGTTTTAATAGTTCATTTTCTTGTTTAACTTGATTTAATTCGTTTCGTAGCGTCAGATTCTCCTCGATCCACCTTTCAGTATGCTGTCCATACACATATAAGAAAAACATATAACCAATGACAACACCTGTTAAAATTCCGATAAAAAATGCTTGCCATGTTGTTTTCTTATAAAATGGGGGTATGTGCATGTTAAATGTCCCCTTGTGTGATCCAGCTTATTAACATGAGGGCTGACTTAACCCCTCCCATAGCTGAAATGATGAGTAATATTTGTTTAATTAAATCGACTGTTGACGCTTCAAAGATTCCTTTCTCAAAAGTTGATATAGCATCAAAGGTACCACCAATAGCTGCTACAATCGCCCATATCCTTAATTTCTTTGCCGCTAATAACATTTCAGAAATAGGTGGTTGTCCGGTTAAATAAGCACTTAAACTACCAAATAAAGCACCACCAGTTAATACGCCAAACGCAATAAAAAAACATTTTATAATTGAGGCAATAAATCGTTCTTCCATATAATCTACGACCTTTCAGTGTAAAGGTTGTCTTATAAACTATATGATTTCTCAGGCTTATATATGTAAATGAATTCAATAGAAATGTATAATAAGAAGTGAATGGAATAGATTCACATGATTGAAGGTGAATAATTTATGGACTTTGTTCATTTACAAGTGCACTCTAGTTATACATTAATGAAAAGTGCTATTCATATAGAACAATTAATCAAGAGGGCTTCTGAACTTGGCTTTGAAGCAATTGCTCTAACTGATGAAGAAGTATTACATGGATCTTATCAGTTTATTAACGTGTGTCAGCGTTATAACGTTAAACCTATTACTGGTATGACTTGTCACGTTTATTTACCCGATGAGCAACGACCGACTAAATTCATTCTTTTAGCCAAAGATGAAGTTGGTTATCAGTCACTCGTTAAGCTTTCAAATGCTATACATATAAATGAAGACCAGCCAACTTTGTCACAATTAATGGAATTAGAAGGTATTATACCGATTGTTTCTTTCTACCAAAATTTTATGGAAGAGTTAATTTATTTAAATGATTTTAATCGACTTCATCAGCTTGTCCATTACATTGATCAATCATTTGAACAGTGGTATATCAATGTCCAACCAAATCAACAAGGACATGTCATCAATTGGCTACAAAATGAAGGGGAACAGTATCTAGAAAAAGCAGTTGTGACCGATGATGTCCGTTATGTAAATGAAAAAGATCGAATTGGTTATGAAGCTTTAGGAGCGATGGAGCATGGTGCTACAATTAATCAAAGGTCTTCAAAAGAGGATTCAGCTACTTATTTAAAACGTGTTTCTGATTTTGATCCATCTTTTGTTACACAATGGGAAGACGCAATTAGTCGAACGAAATTTATTGCTCATCAATGTGAGGTCCCGATTACAGATAAGTGGTTTACATTACCTACATATCCAAGTAAAAAAAACCAATCATCAGAACAGTTATTAAGTGAATTGTGCTATAAAGCTTTACATGTAAAATACAGTGACGACCAAGAACAAAAAGCAAAAGAGCGTCTCGAACACGAGTTATCAGTTATTAACAGTATGAAGTTTGCTGATTACTTTTTAATTGTTTGGGATTTAGTTAAATTTGCGAAACAATCAAATATATTAACTGGTCCAGGCCGTGGTTCAGCAGCAGGTTCAATTGTAGCTTATTTATTAAACATTACAGAAGTTGATCCTATTAAACATAACTTACTGTTTGAACGATTTTTGAACCCTGAAAGAAAAACAATGCCTGATATTGATATCGACTTTTCTGATTATCGACGAGATGAAGTTTTACACTATGTCAAAAATAAATATGGTAAAGAATATGTTGCACAAATCATCACGTTTGGTACATTTCAGGCTAAATCAACCATCCGTGAATTGAGTAAGGTATTTCAGCTAAGCCGTGAGCAGTTAACATATTTGTTAAAACAGTTGCCACAACAAATGTCATCACTAAAAGAAGTTATTTTAAACAATGATTCATTAAAACATTATATAAAACAATCACAACAATTAATCGAAATGTTCCAAGCGGCTTTTGTGATTGAAGGCTTGCCTAGACACCATTCTGTTCATGCTGCTGGGGTTATTATTAGTAATCGCCCAATGCTTGAAAAGATTCCAATGTTTAAAGGAGCAGAAGGTGTACTATTAACACAAATGCCAATGAATGAGTTAGAGTCGTTAGGTTTACTTAAAATGGACTTTCTAGGATTACGTAATTTAACTTTAATTGAACGCATGATTAAACAAATTGAAGAGCGAGAAGGTAAAAAGGTTTCTGTAGAGCAAATTCCGAAACAGGATGAAAAAACGTTTCGTCTATTACAATCTGGATATACAACTGGAGTATTCCAATTAGAATCAGATGGCATGAAAAACGCTTTAAAGTCGATTAAACCAACGAAGTTTGAAGATATTGTAGCGGTTATCTCACTTTACAGGCCAGGACCAATGCAGTTCATTGAAACGTTCTCAGAGCGTAAACATGGTAAGACACCTGTAGAGTATATTCATTCTGATTTAAAACCTGTTTTAAACGAGACGTATGGGGTATTAATATACCAAGAACAAATCATGCAAATTGCAAGTAGACAGGCAGGGTTTTCACTTGCGCAAGCTGACTTATTAAGAAGGGCTATTAGTAAAAAAGATCGTGAGGCTATTGAAAAACTTAAAACTGCGTTTATTAACGGTTCATTAGAAAATGGATATGACCAACATATTGCAGAACAAGTTTTTAATTGGATTGAGCGCTTTGCAGATTATGGCTTTAATAAAAGTCACGCGGTAGCTTACTCGATGATTTCTTATCAAATTGCTTATTTTAAAGCCAATTATCCTGCTTATTTTTATGCTGAATTGTTAACATCGATGATGCATGACTCAAACAAATTAGAACGCTATTTAAAAGAAGCGAGACAAGTAGGGTTAAGAGTACTTCCACCTTCTGTAAATGAGAGTTTTGGGAAGTTTACTGTAACTGATCAACAGACGATTCGTTTTGGGTTGTTAGCCGTGAAAGGTTTTGGCAAACAAGCGTTAGATGAAATTATTCGCGCACGCAGGCAAAAACCATTTAAAAGCCTTTTCGATTTTTGTATGCGCGTCTCATTACAAGTAATTAATCGTCCTATTATTGAATCATTAATTATGGTAGGAGCCTTTGATGATATTCACCCTAATCGTGCTCAATTACTTGCTTCAATTGTACAGGCCATGGATCAAGGTGAGTTGTTCTCAGCTATGGATGATCAACTGAATTGGGAAGATGATTTATTTAATATGGAAGTTGAGTACACTAAAGTCGATGCCTTCCCGGTTTTAAAAGAATTAAATATGGAAAAAGAAGTGATGGGCTTTAGAATTAGTGAGCACCCAATTAGTCAAATAAGGCGTTCACTTGTAAGAAATGGTATTCGTTCAATTAACCAAATGTTGAAGCAACCAACTAAAAGTAACCACAATATCGTTGCGTCCATAAATCGAATGAAAGATATTAGAACGAAACGTGGGGAGCAAATGGCCTTTGTCACTTTAGAAGATGAAACGAATGAGATAGACAGTGTTGTTTTTCCTAAGGTATACCGGCAAGTTGGTCGTGAACTAGAAGAAGAGCAAATGGTGAACGTTTATGGTAGGTTGGACGAAAGGCAAGGCTCAAAGCAGCTGATCGTTGAAAAGATTAAGCCTTTTGATTATGAAACTATCCCTAAAGATCGTCATGAGCAGTTATATATTAAGTTGCACCCTAAGGATGAAGAAGAACAGTTGTCCTATATTAAGAAAGTTCGTAATCAATTTCCAGGGTCAGTTCCAATTGCTGTGTATTCTTTAAAATATAAAAAGGTTTATCAATTATCTCCTGATTATGATATTGATGTAACTGAGGAAAGTTTAAGTGAATTAAGAAGTTTTTTCCATAATGAACATGTCGTATTAAAATAGGAGCATGTAAAGTGTACTAGTGGATGGCAAATTAATTAGGTGATTTAAAATAACACTTTACATGCATTCACTATTTGTTATAATAAATTCGATTAGTGGTCAGACCATTTTCGGAATTAAAGGAGCGGTATAAGTGGCTAACTTAAAAGCAGAAGCATTACACATTCATAAGGCAAATCAAGGAAAACTAGCAACACATTCTAAAGTTCCAATCAAGAACGCTAGGGATTTAAGTTTAGCTTACTCACCAGGAGTCGCTGAACCTTGTAAAGCTATATATGATAATAAAGAATCAGTTTATGATTATACAATGAAAGGTAATATGGTAGGCGTTGTAACTGACGGTTCTGCCGTATTAGGACTCGGTAACATCGGAGCAGAAGCTTCACTTCCTGTTATGGAAGGTAAATCCGCATTGTTTAAAGGATTTGCTGGTGTTGATTCTTTTCCAATTGCACTAAATACTCATGATGTTGATGAATTTGTACAAGCCGTTAAATTAATGGAGCCTACTTTCGGCGGAATTAATTTAGAAGATATTGCAGCACCAAACTGCTTTATGATTGAAGAACGTTTAAAGAAAGAAACGAATATACCTATTTTCCATGATGACCAACATGGAACGGCAATCGTTACGGTTGCAGGGTTAATAAATGCACTGAAATTATCAGGTAAAAGCTTTTCTGAAACTAAAGTAGTCGCTAACGGTGCAGGTGCAGCAGGGATTGCGATTATTAAGTTGCTATATAATTTTGGTGTTCGAGATATGATTATGTGTGATTCAAAAGGTGCGATTTTTGAAGGTCGTACATATGGAATGAACGAAGTAAAAGATGAAATTGCGCGAATGACGAATAAAGATCGTAAAGAAGGCACGTTAGAAGAAGTGATGGAAGGCACTGACGTATTTATTGGTGTATCAGTAGGTGGATTACTATCTAAAGAAATGGTCGAAAGCATGAATGACAATCCGGTTATTTTTGCGATGGCTAACCCAGACCCTGAAATAATGCCAGAGGATGCAAAAGAAGCGGGAGCTAGTGTGATTGGTACAGGTCGTTCTGATTTCCCTAATCAAGTGAACAACGTATTAGCTTTCCCAGGAATTTTCCGTGGTGCATTAGATGTTCGAGCAACTCGTATTAACGAAAAGATGAAAGTTGCAGCTGCCGAAGCGATTGCTTCACTCGTAAGTGATGAAGAACTATCACCAGATTATGTTATACCAGAACCATTTGATTCACGTGTTGCACCCGCTGTAGCTGGAGCTGTAGCAAGAGCTGCAATGGAATCAGGTGTAGCAAGAGTACATGTCGACCCTGACGATGTTGTAAGACATACTGAGCAATTAACTAAACAAGATTAATTATATTTATGAGGTGCGTAAAATGACGAATCAATCCAAGATGAAAGTATATCAAGAAGTGCTTAACCAAATTCGTCAATTCATCGAAGAGCAGGAGCTTAAAGATGGAGACCGATTGCCTTCTGAGCGTGAATTGTCAGAGCAATTAAACGCAAGTCGTGCATCTATTAGAGAAGCATTACGAGCGGTCGAGCTACTTGGCTTAATTGAAACACGTCACGGTGAAGGGACGTTTTTACGCACCTATAAGCCTTACCATTCTGTTGAATTATTATCGACATTTGTTTTACGAGAAGTTAAGACGAAAGACGAATTACTTGAAGTGAAATTTCTGTTAGAACAAGTTTGTTTAAATCAATTGTTTGCGGATGATCAGTGGGACTATTTACAGTTTAAAGACTTATCATTTAATTCTAATGATATACAAACAGACTTGTTTTTAAGATTGTTTGAAGATTATGGCAATCGACTGTTGTTAAAAATTTGGCATTTAGTTACAGGTTTTGTAGAAACAGTTGATCCAAAAGAAGGAAGTAATGTTCGGTACGAAGAACTTCTTAAACTGATTAGTCAACGTCAATATAATCAAGCATTAGATTATCACGCTTCACTTTATGAGAATCAATGTAGTTAAATTAATTATGCTTGTCTAAAATACGACAGTTTTTTTATTTTTATTAAGTTATGATGTTTTGAGAGTGTCAGGGCTAAAAGGAGGAATCAGCTTGATTAAGGATATGTTTAATAAGAAGAGAAAATATGCCACCATTTCCAAGCAAGAAGAGCATGAAGATGTTCCAGAAGGATTAATGATAAAGTGCCCTTCTTGCCGTAAAATTTATTATCGAAAAGAAATCGAAAAAAACCTATTAACTTGCCCAAATTGTGATCACCATCATCAGATGTCTGCACCAGAACGTATTAATTACTTGCTAGATGATGGGTCATTCCAAGAGTGGGATGAAGATATGGTGTCAGAAAACCCTTTAGAGTTTCCTGATTACCTCCAAAAAATCGAAAAAGACCAAAAGAAGACAGGAATCAATGAAGGTGTCGTAACAGGTCAAGGAACGATCAACGGGTATCCAACTGCAATAGCTGTTATGGACGCACGTTTCCGTATGGGAAGTATGGGATCTGTAGTTGGTGAAAAAATAGCTCGAGCGATTGAGAAAGCTAACGAGTTAAACATACCTTTAATTTTATTTACTGCTTCTGGCGGAGCTAGAATGCAAGAAGGTGTTTTAAGCTTAATGCAGATGACGAAAACATCAGTAGCGTTAGAACGATTTGATCGTGCAGGTGGGCTGTTCATTTCGTATATGACTAACCCTACTACTGGTGGTGTTTCCGCAAGTTTTGCATCATTAGGTGACTATAACTTTGCAGAACCACAAGCTTTAATTGGCTTTGCGGGTAGAAGAATCATAGAACAAACAATTAGAGAGAAGCTTCCTGATGATTTCCAAACGGCGGAATTTTTATTTAAACATGGACAACTAGACCGTGTCGTCCCTCGTCATGAGATGAAAGACACTCTCTCAACCATTTTAGAACTCCACCATATTGGAGGTGGGCAGTAATGAAACACGTATTACCATTTGAGAAGCCTGTCGTTGAGTTAAGACAGAAAATCGCAGAGTTAAAAAGCTTTACTAGTGAAAGTGATGTCGACTTAAATGAAGAGATCGAAACGTTAGAAAACCGTTTAGAGCGTTTAGAGCAAGAGGTATATGGGAATATGACACCTTGGGACCGAGTGCAAATGCTCGCCATGCTGAACGCCCTACAACACTTGATTATATTAATCATGTTTTTACTGACTTTATTGAGATGCACGGTGATCGCTATTACGGTGATGATGAAGCGATTGTTGGAGGTATTGCCAAATTCGGTAACCAGCCTGTTACGGTCATTGGACACCAACGTGGTAAAGATACTAAAGAAAATTTAAGAAGAAACTTCGGTATGCCACATCCAGAAGGTTACCGGAAAGCGTTACGCTTAATGAAACAAGCAGAGAAATTCAATCGTCCAATTGTGACGTTTATAGATACGAAAGGTGCTTATCCTGGTAAGGCAGCAGAGGAACGTGGCCAAAGTGAAGCAATTGCTAAAAACTTGCGTGAAATGGCAGGCTTAACTGTACCAGTAATTTGTATCGTGATTGGTGAAGGTGGTAGTGGTGGAGCGTTAGGTATTAGTGTAGGAGACAAACTGTACATGCTTGAAAACTCTACTTACTCTGTAATTTCACCAGAAGGTGCAGCCGCACTTCTTTGGAAAGACTCAAACTTGGCACAAAAAGCTGCTGAGTCAATGAAGATTACATCTTATGACTTGAAAGAACTTAATATCATTGATGATGTAATCGAAGAAATTCAAGGTGGCGCACATCGTGACTTAGAAGATCAATCTAGTTATATCTCAAAGTGTATCGAAAATGGTTTGAAACAACTTAAAGCCTTATCGACAGAAGAGTTGTTAGAAAAACGTTGGGAAAAGTATAAAAAGATTGGTGCTGTTACAACAGTTGTACAATCTTAAAAAACGTGGAGCTGTTAATCAGCTCCGTTTTTATTTCTTATTTTAGTCCTATAAATGTTTAGATTGAATTTTCATAAGATTTATTCAATAAATATGTAATTCCTTATGCATGGCATTTATAGAAATTTTAATTTACAATATGATATACAATTGATCGATAGCAAAACGAGGTGTTGATATGAAAGCAATAGGTGTTTTGACTAGTGGTGGAGATGCTCCAGGGATGAACGCGGCCATTCGCTCAGTCGTAAGAAGTTGCATTTATCATGATATTAAGGTGTTTGGAATCTATTACGGTTATCAAGGTTTAATAAACGGTAATATTGAAGAGTTAACAATCGGCTCTGTAGGTGATATTATTCAAAAGGGTGGAACGATGTTGTATTCTTCTCGTTCTGAAGAATTCAAAACCCCTGAAGGTCAAAAGAAGGCCATCGAACAATTAAACAACTATGGGATTGATGGATTAGTCGTTATTGGCGGTGATGGTTCTTTTAAAGGGGCGACGAAATTAACTGAACAAGGATTCCCTTGTATCGGTGTTCCAGGTACGATTGATAACGATATTCCAGGAACTGATTATACGATAGGTTTTGATACTGCGCTGAACACAGTTATTCAAGCAGTCGACAAAATTAGAGATACGGCAACATCCCATGAGAGAATTTATGCCATTGAAGTGATGGGACGAGATGCTGGTGATCTTGCACTTTGGGCTGGTCTAGCTGGCGGTGCTGAAAGTATTTTAATACCAGAACGTGAATCGAATATGGATGAAGTGCTTGAGAAAATCCAACGTGGGCATGAACGAGGTAAACGTCACAGCATCATCATGGTTGCAGAAGGTGTAGGCAGTGCGGTTGATTACGCTAATCAAATACAAGAGAAATTAAATTTATCAACTCGTGTTACTGTTCTAGGTCATACTCAACGCGGTGGTTCACCAACGGCTAATGATCGTGTATTAGCTAGCCGTTTAGGAGCTGCAGCCGTTGATTTATTGTTAAACAACAAAGGTGGACTAATGGTTGGAATTGAAAATAACAAAGTTGCTCATCATGATATTATAGAAGCGTTGCAAAAAGAGCATAAAGTAGATGAAGGTCTGTATCAGTTGTCTAATCAACTTTCTATATAAGTTTGAACATAATTTAGGAGGAAGTAAAACATATGAAAAAAACAAAGATAGTATGCACAATAGGCCGGCATCAGAGTCAATTGACACTTTAAAGCAACTAATTAGTGCGGGGATGAATGTCGCGAGGTTAAACTTCTCTCACGGTGATTACGACGAACATCGTGCTAGAATAAAAAATATCCGCCAAGCAGCAAAAGAAATGAATGCTACTGTTGGGATTCTTTTAGATACGAAAGGACCAGAGATTAGAACAGGTACTTTTGCAGAAGAAGAAGTGGAACTTCAAGAAGGTGCAACAGTGTATTTATCAATGGATGAAGTAGAGGGAACTGCTGAGCGCTTCTCAGTCACTTATCCAGGCTTAATCGAAGACGTTGGACCAGGGAATACAATTCTTTTGGATGATGGTCTAATCGGCTTAGATGTCGTTTCAGTCGATCAAAATAAAAATGAAATCGAAACGAGAGTCATGAACACAGGCATAATCAAAAATAAAAAAGGTGTAAACGTCCCAAATGTGAGCGTTAATTTACCTGGTATTACTGATAAGGATGCAAATGACATTTTGTTCGGTATTGAAGAGGATATTGACTTTATTGCAGCTTCATTTGTAAGACGTCCATCTGATGTGTTAGAAATACGTGAACTGTTAGAGAAACATCAAGCAGATCATATTCAAATTGTCCCTAAAATTGAGAACCGTGAAGGTGTAGAAAATATTGAGCACATCATTAAAGTAAGTGATGGTTTAATGGTTGCACGTGGTGACTTAGGTGTAGAAATACCTGCAGAAGAAGTACCACTAGTACAAAAAGATTTAATTTACCAATGCAATGTAGCAGGGAAGCCTGTAATTACAGCAACTCAAATGTTAGATTCAATGCAACGAAACCCTCGTCCTACTCGTGCAGAAGCGAGTGATGTTGCGAATGCGATCTTTGATGGAACAGATGCAATTATGCTTTCAGGTGAAACAGCAGCTGGTGATTACCCAGTCGAAGCGGTAAAAACGATGAATAACATTGCTGTTTATACTGAGAATTCAATTGAAGAACAAGTGTCCGTTAATGCTTACTTAGAACAAGGTGACATGACCATTACTGATGCTATTAGTCACTCAGTTGCAAATCTAGCTGAAGACTTAAGTGTTAAAGCTATTGTAACTCCAACTGAAAGTGGAAATACAGCTCGTAACGTATCAAAATATCGACCAAAAGCGAACATCGTAGCGGTAACGTCAAAAGGCTATGTTAATCGTCAGCTTTCACTAGTATGGGGCGTACATGCAATGAAAGGTGACCAAGTTTCTTCTACTGATGAGATGTTGGCTCTAGCAGTAGAAAAAGGTCTAGATTCTGAACTTTTCCAACATGGAGACAGAATTGTCATTACGGCAGGAGTACCTGTAGGTGAAAGTGGTACAACTAACTTAATTAAAGTCCATGTTGTAGGCAATATTGTAGCTAAAGGTCAAGGTATTGGAAAAGTTGGTTCTGTAGGTAAAGCAGTTCATGCTACAAACTTAGAAGAACTTGAGAGAAAGTTCAATGACGGAGATATTTTAGTTGCTCATGGTACGGATAAAGAAATGATGAATTACATTGAGAGATCAGGTGGAATTGTCACAGAAGAAGGCGGTTTAACGAGCCATGCTGCTGTCGTTGGCATCAATGTAGGTAAGCCAGTGATCGTCGGTGTATCTGGAGCTATGAAAGTAATTGAAAACGGGGAAGAAATCACGATTGATCCAACGAACGGAAATATCTATCAAGGGCGTACAACTGTCCTGTAAAAGCCCATGGTGACTAGCTCGAAAGGAGCCAATTATGTTTCGATTATTATTTGTGTTAATTATTGTCGTCTCAGCTATTGAGATTGCGTTATTCGTATGGTTAGGTAATATATTAAATATTTGGTTTGTGTTGTTAGGTATTATTACAACAGGATTTTTAGGAGCTATATTGGCTAAGCAGCAAGGAATAGAAACACTTAATCGTGCCAGGTTAGAGATGGCTAAAGGACGAGCACCAAAAGAGGAAATCTTTGACGGTGTATCCATTTTATTGGGTGCTGTCGTATTGTTTACTCCAGGATTTTTAACAGATGCTTTCGGCTTTATGTTATTGATCCCTATAACGAGGCGACCAATGAAAAAATGGGCGCAAGGTGTTGTATATGCCATGATTAAGAAGGGGACTGTCACCGTTATTAGAAGGTAATATAGTGGAGTACATGAATGAATGTTCGTGTACTCCTTTAATTTGTCTTACTTCACGATATAATTTTTGACGTGTGTAAAAAGGTTAGCTCGCATGAGAGCGACTATTATAATCATAATAATTGGACTTAAAAATATACCTAAAATGCCAAATGTACTTATTAATATAAACAGTAAAATTAGTACAAAGAATGGGTGAGTGCCTAACTGAGCACCAATCAATTTTGGCTCTAATAAATTACGAGTTATAATAATAACAATTAATAATAAGCTGAGCTGAATAGTTAGCGTAAATTGATCAGTCATAAACAAGTAAATAAGCCATGGAACAAATAACCCACTAACTCCAACGAGAGGGATTAAGTCTAAAAACATAGCAACAAAAGCAATGGCTAATGCATGTTCAACAGAAAAGATTAGTAAACCCGCATAGACAATAAGACCGGTGATGACAATTAATAAAAACTGTGCAAATAAATATTTTTTAATTAAATAAGTGATTTCCGACTTTGTCTTTGAATAGACCGATAACGTTCGTTCAGGCATATGCTCTAGAACATTCCTAAACCATTTTGGACCATCTTTACTTAAAAAATAAGTACCGATTAAAACGAAAAATAAAATATAGCCACCTTGTATAACGTAAGTCAATTGGTTCATCGCCGATTGTAAAAAGTGAATTAACCAATCTTTACTTACTTCTTTCATAGAATTAGTCATATCTGATAGTAAGTTCTTCATTAACTGGCTAGATTCTGGATGAATAGTTGAGGCGAAGTTTTCTATCGTTTGATATACTTGTTCAACAGTTTGTGTCGTATACTGTTCGACTTGCCTAAACAAATCTTCAAGTATGACGGGCGTAGTCATGGTTAAGTGTTGGAGTAGATGAATGAACTCTACGATGCTTAATGAAATAATCGAAATAAAACTAATAAAGAAAAAGCATAATACAAAAAGGACAGATAAAGCTCTATTTCTTAAATAAGCTTGTACAAAATTAACGAAGGGGTTTATAAGGAAAGCGAGTATGACACTTAATAAGATCGGAAATAAGTAATAAAATCCAAAGTACATAACTGTGACGAACCCAATTGAAAAGGTAACCAGTTTAATTAAATTAGAGTAATTTAATTCCATAATATAACTCCTAAACAGATGCTCGACTTTTATATGGATTAATCATAGAAATAAATAGCAAAGGTTGGTATTGTTGTGTTGTCATCTTCGACTTTATTTTTACTTGTACTTTTAACATTAGGTTTTATCGCAAAGAATCAAGCTATATTAATCGCAGTTTACATATTGTTAGGGATAAAATTGTTAAGTTTAGAGGATCGTATATTACCGTTATTTGAGTCTAAAGGTATTTTTATAGGTGTTGTTATAATTACAATTGCTGTATTAGTCCCAATTGCCAATGGTGAAATTGGCTTTTCGGATCTAGTTGAGAGTATGAAATCATACTATGCCTGGATTGCAATTGCTGCTGGTGCGTTTGTAGCTTACGTTGCCAAAGATGGGGTAGATCTTATGGCAAGTGACCCCCATTTAACGGCAGCATTAATAGCCGGTACTATTTTAGGGGTTGTCTTATTTCAAGGAATCGCTGTTGGACCTGTCATCGGTGCAGGAATTGCTTATTTAGTCATGCAATTAGTTGATGGTGTTATGAAGTTCTTTTCATAAATAACGAGATGTTTAAATACACATTCTAAGGGAATATATATTAACAGTTATGCAGGATTGTTGATATTTATGAATTTTGTATAGCGAAATAGTTTCACTTCTACAAAATTTTGTTTATAATGGTCTTTGAGATGTATAATAATAGCTATGTAAATAGAAGTGTATACATACACACTAATGTTTTCATTATTTTTTAGAGAAGGAGAGATTGTATGTCTAGCACTAAAGGTCTTGAAGGTATCGTTGCAACACAATCATCTATTAGCTCGATCATCGATGACAAGCTAACTTACGTTGGTTATGACATTGATGATTTAACTGAAAACTGTAGCTTTGAAGAAGTAGTTTATTTACTTTGGAATTTAAAGCTACCTACTAAAGAAGAGTTAGACGCTTTTAAACAAGAAATCGCTAACGAAATGGAAGTTCCTCAAGGAATTATTGATCATTTAAAATCTTATGACTTAGATTCTGTACATCCAATGGCTGCACTTAGAACAGCAGTTTCTATGTTAGGTTTATACGACGACGAAGCGGATGAAATGAATGAAGACGCTAACCGTCGTAAAGCACTTCGTTTACAAGCTAAGATCTCAACAATCGCTACAGCATTTGCACGTATTCGTAATGGCAAAGAGCCTGTAGCACCGAAGAAAGATTTAAGCTTCGCAGGTAACTTCTTATACATGCTAAATGGTAAAGAACCAGAAGCAATTGAAGAAGAAGCATTCAATAAAGCACTAGTATTGCATGCTGACCATGAATTAAACGCATCAACATTCACTTCACGTGTATGTGTGGCGACATTATCTGATGTCTATTCAGGAGTAACAGCAGCAATTGGTGCTCTAAAAGGCCCGCTTCACGGTGGAGCTAACGAGCGCGTTATGCAGATGCTTTCAGAAATTGGTGAAGAAGAGAATGCAATCCCATATATTAAAGAAAAATTTGCAAACAAAGAGAAAATTATGGGTATGGGCCACCGTGTTTATGAAAATGGTGATCCTCGTGCGAAACACTTAAGAGAAATGTCTCGTCAATTAACTGAGATTACTGGTGAGACTAAGTGGTACAATATGTCTGTTAAAATTGAAGACTTTATTAAAGAAGAAAAAGGTTTACCTGCAAACGTTGATTTTTATTCAGCGTCTGTATATCATAGCTTAGGTATTGACCATGATCTGTTCACACCAATCTTTGCTGTAAGTCGTGTATCAGGTTGGTTAGCTCACATCTTAGAGCAGTACTCTGATAACCGTCTAATCCGTCCTCGTGCTGAGTACGTTGGCCAGGTAAACAACAATTTGTCTCTTTAGAAGAAAGATAATGAATTCCAAAAGCCGGGAAACCGGCTTTTGTGTTGTTCATTCCTTTAATATATAATGGCTCTAGAACATAATAGGAGGTTATGAAATTGACACAAGGTGAAAAAATTACAGTAGAAAATGGACAAATGAACGTTCCAAATCAAGCAATTATCCCATTTATCGAAGGAGACGGTACAGGTCCTGACATTTGGGCAGCAGCGTCTCGCGTATTAGAAGCAGCAGTAGAGAAGGCTTATAATGGTGAAAAAGGTATTGAATGGAAAGAAGTATTAGCTGGTCAAAAAGCTTACGACAAAACAGGCGAATGGTTACCAGAGGAAACTTTAGAAACAATCCGCGATTATAAAATCGCAATTAAAGGACCTCTAACAACGCCAATTGGTGGAGGAATCCGCTCACTAAACGTTGCTTTACGTCAAGAATTAGACTTATTCACTTGCTTACGTCCAGTGCGTCACTTTAGCGGTGTACCATCTCCGGTTAAGCGCCCTGAAGATGTAGATATGCAAATCTTCCGTGAAAACACAGAGGATATTTATGCGGGTATCGAATGGCAAGAGGGTACTGAAGAAGTAGGTAAAGTTATTGACTTTATCCGCAACGAAATGGGAGTAGACAAAATTCGTTTCCCTGAAACTTCTGGTATCGGTATTAAGCCTGTATCAAAAGAAGGCACTGAACGTCTAGTTCGCTCTGCTATTGAATATGCATTAAATGAAGGTAAACAAAGCGTTACTTTAGTACACAAAGGTAATATTATGAAGTTTACTGAAGGTTCATTTAAAGCATGGGGTTATGACTTAGCTGAGCGCGAATACGGCGATAAAGTATTCACTTGGAAAGAATATGACCAAATCACTGAAGAAAAAGGGCGTGACGCAGCAGATCAAGCTGAGAAAGAAGCTGTTGATGC
>NZ_AKIF01000056.1 GCF_000269905.1 Alkalibacillus haloalkaliphilus C5 | reverse complement strand
ATTATTTCGACTAATGACCACGTTGTAAACGCGTGGTTTTATTTTTTGTTTAGGTTGTGAATTAATTCACAATATCGTCAATCTTTAATGTGGTATTTGTGATTTAAATCACAAAATTTGAGAGCGGTTACATATAAAATTGAAGTAGAAAAAATCAATAAGGGGGCTACATGATGAGCAATCACAGTAAGGAACCTAAGTTATTTGGTACGTTTGTGTCTGTATTATTAGTAGGCTTATTTATTGTCATGGCTTGGGTGTCAATCTTTTTTGGGTTTATGTAGGACAAAACATAAAGAAGGGGAGATGCAACATGCATATTCATAAGCTAGAGAAAGTTTGGATTGCAATTGGATTTGTAACATTAGTGGCATTTTTAACGACTGTCGGGATACAAGCTTTTGCTTCTGATGGTCACCATGGAGCACCAAGTGATTTAACAAAGCTGGACCCAGAGAAAGTTCATGAAACAGAGCCGTTTGATGATCCTGGTTTACACAAAATAGGCGAGAATGAATATGAACTTGTTATGATTTTAGAGTCTTACGGTTTTACACCTCATGAAGTGAGAATTCCAGAAGGTTCGACCGTACATTTTCAAATTACGACAATCGATGTTGTGCATGGTTTTGAAATCGCTGGTACGACGGTTAATATGATGGCTACACCTGGGCATGTGAATTCGATGACTTATACATTTGAAGAAAAGGGCAATTATTTAATTTTATGTAACGAGTTTTGTGGCACTGGTCATCATTTTATGAGCGCTGAACTGGAGGTGTACTGAAATGGTTAACGCATTAGATGCACGTTTAAGTATGTATCACTTTTATACAGCTTTTGCGGCTTTATTAATAGGTGGATTTTTCGGGTTACTTCAAACGTTAGTTAGAAGTGAACAGCTGACATTACCTGTTGATTTAAACTACTACCAAGTATTAACCGCTCACGGCGTTTTGTTGGCGCTTGTTTTTACGACATTTTTCATTTTTGGTTTTATGTATGCAGGGGTTGTTAAAACAACTGGTGAATTTGCAAGCCATCGCCGAAAGGCTGCATGGATAGGGTTCGTATTGATGTTGATCGGTACGATTATGGCGACTACGCTAATTTTAATGAATAAAGCAACAGTGTTGTATACGTTTTATGCGCCTTTACAAGCTTCTCCGTTTTTCTATATAGGTTTAGCTTTTATTATTATCGGAACATATTTTGCAGCTTATGCTATTATTTCGCAATACCGAAGCTGGCGAAAGGAACATAAGGGTGAAAAGAGTCCTTTATTTACCTTTATGGCAGTTGCGACATTGGTCCTTTGGTTGATTGCGACAATTGGAGTTGTAACAGCTGTGACATTGCAGTATATTCCATGGTCATTCGGTTGGACAGAGACGATTAATGTAGCTTTAAGTCGAACGTTATTCTGGTTTTTTGGCCATCCGTTAGTATATTTTTGGTTACTACCTGCTTATATGGCATGGTATGTGACTGTACCGAAAATTATAGGTGGAAAAATATTTAGTGATTCACTAGCAAGGTTAGCATTTCTACTATTTATTCTATTTTCTATTCCGGTTGGTTTCCACCATCAATTACTCGAGCCAGGGATTAGTGAAGTATGGAAGTATGTTCAAGTCGTTTTAACTTTTGCAGTGATCATTCCGTCACTTATGACAGCGTTTGCGATGTTTGCTTCATTTGAAATTGCCGGAAGGGAAAAAGGAGCGACGGGGCTTTTAGGTTGGTTTAAGAAGTTACCATGGAGTGATGTAAGATTTTTAGCACCGTTTATCGGAATGGCCTTTTTCATTCCTGCTGGAGCGGGCGGCATTATTAATGCTAGTCACCAAATGAACCAAGTTGTTCATAATACGATTTGGGTAACAGGGCATTTCCATATTACGATCGGTGCAACGGTCATTTTAACGTTTTTCGGTATTAGTTACTGGTTAATTCCGCATTTAAAAGGCCGAGTATTGACGAAACATATTAACAATCTCGGAAAATATCAGATCGTTCTATGGACTGTTGGTATGTTTATTATGTCAGCTGCCATGCATTTCTCAGGTTTATCAGGTAATCCGAGAAGAACACAAATAACAAGTTACAACGGACATGAAGCAGCGGCGTCATGGGGAAGTTATGAAGTAGCCATGTCTGTCGGAGGAACTTTACTATTATTCTCGATCTTCCTTTTCATTGGATTAATGATCAATCTAGCATTTTGGGCGCCAAAGGGAAGCGAAGAGTTTCCGATTGGAGAAGAATTTGAAGATACGCACCAGCTACCGAAGCTATTGGAGAATTGGAAAGTATGGATTGCGATTGCTATATTGCTAATCTTAATTGCTTATACAATTCCTGTTATTGACTTAATTCAAGATGCACCACCAGGATCACCAGGGTATCAGTTTTGGTAAGTTGTAGCTACTTGTTTCGTATAGAAGGAGCGTAACCAGTCACGGTTACGCTCTTTCTATACGCGTTTTGCGATTCCTTCAACTTCAACTTTAACGTCCTTTGGTAAACGGCTGACTTCAAAAGCAGCACGTGTTGGATATGGTTCTTCTAAGTAACTTGCATAAATATCATTTACTGTCGCAAAATCATCCATTGAATCTAATAGAATTGTTGTTTTCACTAGGTTGGTATAATCGAGTCCTGCTTCTTTTAAAATGGCCCCAACATTTTTCATAACTTGGTGTGTTTGTTCTTCAATGCTGTTCCCGACAACTTCCATCGTTTCTGGGTTAAGTGGAATCTGGCCAGAGATATACAGTGTGTTGTCCACTTCTACCGCTTGTGAATATGGACCAATTGCAGCAGGTGCTTGATCTGTTGAATAAACTTTTTTCATGGTAAAACATCTCCTTTCTATATAACTCTATATTAGCAAAAGTTTAGTGTGGAGATAAGGATCTAAGGTTAAATAGTAAAAAATAAGGTTTGAAAAATTTTGAATTTTTAATATAATCAGATGTAAGCGTAACAATAGGAGGGGTAAATTTTGAAAAGAGAAGAACTCATTGCGCCCGAAAACTATAATATTGTAAGTGAATTTGAACAGTATTTAACAGACCCTGATCGAAAAGCGATTGTATGGGAAGATGAAGACGGTAGTACAGACCAAGTGACCTATGAGCAATTGTTTAATCGAGCTAATCAGTTAGCGAATGTTTTCGTTAGCCAAGGCCTTGAAAAAGGCGATAAAGTGTTAGTGATGATTCCAAGAATAATACAAGCATATGAAGTTTATGTAGCGCTACTTAAGGCAGGACTAGTTGTTATTCCAAGTTCAGAAATGTTACGTGCTAAAGACTTAGAGTATCGTATTCAACATGGTGATGTGAAAGCGGTTGTTACATATCATCCGTATATTAATGAATTTGAGCAAGTAAATAAAGTTTCAGAGCTTAAAAAGTTCGTGTTAGGCGAGGCAAAAGATGGTTGGGCTCATTTAGATGAGTTAGTTGAGCATGCACCAACACAATTTAAAACAGCAGATACGAAACGCGATGATATGGCGTTTTTATCTTATACTTCTGGTACTACTGGCAACCCTAAAGGTGTTGTACATACACATGGCTGGGGCTATGCCCATTTAACAACAGCTGCGTCAAATTGGTTAGGAATTAATGAAAAAGATTTAGTGTGGGCAACAGCTGGTCCTGGGTGGGCGAAATGGTTATGGAGTCCGTTTTTATCTGTTTTGGGTTCAGGGGCTACTGGTTTTGTTTATCAAGGTAAGTTTTCTCCTACAAAGTATTTAAAGTTGCTTCAAACTTATGGTATTAATGTTTTATGTTGTACACCGACTGAGTATCGTCTAATGGCTAAAGTTGAAGGGTTAGAACAATATGATTTAAGTCAATTACATAGTGCCGTTTCAGCTGGTGAACCGTTAAACCGTGAAGTAATTGATACGTTTGAAAAATATTTCGATCTAACAGTAAGAGACGGGTATGGCCAAACAGAAAATACATTATTAGTCGGTATTACAAAAGGGATGAAAGTGCGGCCTGGTTCGATGGGTAAACCAACACCAGGTAACCGAGTTGAGATTATTAATGAAGATGGTCAACCTGTTGGTGAAGGTAAAGTAGGAGACATTGCTGTCCATCAGTCGACACCAGCTCTGTTTAAAGAGTATTACAAAGACCTTGAGAAGACGAGTGCGACTTACAGAGGTGAATATTACTTAACAGGTGATCAGGCAAGTAAAGATGGTGACGGGTACTTCTGGTTCGAAGGTCGAAGTGATGATATTATCGTTAGTTCAGGTTATACAATTGGACCATTTGAAGTAGAGGATGCTCTAGTCAAACATTCTGATGTTCAAGAATGTGCCGTTGTAGCAAGTCCAGATGAAGTACGTGGTGCGGTCGTTAAAGCTTTCATCGTGTTAAAAGAAAATGTTGATAAAACGCGAGATGGTTTCGTAAAAGAGTTACAAGACCATGTTAAAGATTTAACAGCGCCGTACAAATACCCAAGGGAAATCGAATTTGTAAAAGAGTTACCGAAGACAACATCAGGAAAAATTCGACGTGTAGAGTTAAGAAAGCAAGAGATGAGTAAATCTTTATAATAGGATGGAAAAACTGCTCAAAGCTTCATAGGCTTTGAGCAGTTTCTTTTTTTATCTGGCATTTAGTTTTATCGGCTCTTGGACGGATTTATCAGCGTTCAGCAAAATTTATCAGCGCCCAGGTCAGGTTTATCGGCGTTCGGACCAGATTTATCAGCGCTCGTGAAAATTTATCGGCGTTCGCTTCATATTTATCAGCACTCGAACAGATTTATCGGCGCTCAGACTAGGTTTATCAGCGCTCGTTAATGATAAGGATTAACGTGTACATAGACATCTTGCACTTCGTGGTGGTCTTCCATTAATTTTTCTTTTACGCGTGCAGCTATACTGTGTCCTTCATCGACTGTAATGTTTGGATCGACACTGATTTTCACATCGATAATGACGTATGAGCCGTGAGTTCTTGCGTTTAACATGTCTAAGCGTTCAACGCCACTAACTTTCATCGTTGTCATTTCGAACTTTTTCGTTCGTCCTTCATCTAAAACAGTTTCTAACGTAACACTTACCGCATCGCGTCCAATTTTAAAGCCCATCCACATGACGAGTATGGCGATAAATGCCCCTGCTACTGGGTCAAAGTACTGTAAAATGGTAGGTCATAATGGCTTCCAATCATGGCTGCACCTATACCCGCCAATGCAATTAACGATGAAATGGCATCTGAACGGTGGTGCCAAGCATCAGCTATAATTGCTGGGCTATTTATTTTGTCGCCGAGTCGTTTCTTGTATTGAAAAAGAGCTTCTTTAACGATTAACGAGAAAATAATCGCATATAAAGCGATCATACCTGTTTCAGATTGTTCATCAGAGAACAAAGTAGATATAGAATCAAGTAAAATCTCAACCCCGACTACTACGAGTAAAATTGAGACGATCAGTGTTGCGATATTTTCAGCTTTACCATGGCCGTAAGGGTGTTCTGGGTCTGGTGGTTTTTGAGCTGCTCGAATACCGACAAGTACCGCAATGGAACTGACGACATCAGATGCAGAGTGAAAGGCGTCGGCAATTAGTGCTTTACTGTTACCAATCACACCAGCAATTCCTTTAACGACTGCCAATATTAAGTTGGCCACAATCCCTACAATCGAGGCAAACTGTGCTTTTTTAGTTCGGTTCTCCATAAAACAACCTACTTTTCGTCGATTATATTTTTTATCATACCAATAAATAAACTGTTCAGTCTAACTATTTTTGACAACGTTTATGAAACCATTGGGCTTAATCAACATATGATGACTACATAGTAAAAAATATGAGGGGACGATTCATCATGTGTGGACTAACAGGATGGTTAAATTGGAATCAAACGGGTGCGGCACAACTGCCATTACTTAAGGAAATGACAGAAACATTAACGCATCGTGGGACAGATGATCAAGGTTATTTCATCAATGATCATGTTGCTTTTGGTCATAAAAGGCTTGCGGTTATTGACCCCGAAAAAGGTAAACAGCCAATGACAGTCAAAAAAGCAGACTGTTCTTATACCATTGCTTATAATGGTGAGCTCTACAATACAGAAGAATTACGGCGGGAGTTAGTTAAAGACGGATTTAAGTTCAACACATCATGTGATACAGAAGTGTTGGTTATGTCTTATGTGAAATGGGGCAAAGATTGTTTAGATCGTTTAAACGGTATATTTGCTTTTGCCATTTGGGACGATCAGCACGAGAAATTGTTTGTCGCACGTGATCGACTTGGAGTTAAGCCAATGTTTTATAGTGAAGTTAATGGACAATTGTTCTTCGCTTCAGAAATAAAAGCTTTACTTAAACACCCAAACATACAGCCTGTAGTAGATCGGGAAGGTCTTTCAGAGGTGTTTGGGCTTGGTCCTTCACGAACGCCTGGACATGGTTTATTTAAACAGATTAATG
The DNA here is from genome assembly GCF_000269905.1 of Alkalibacillus haloalkaliphilus C5. Lineage (GTDB taxonomy): Bacteria > Bacillota > Bacilli > Bacillales > Alkalibacillaceae > Alkalibacillus > Alkalibacillus haloalkaliphilus_A. The sequence continues at coordinate 9,954 of NZ_AKIF01000056.1, read as the reverse complement.
AGTTAAGGGCTGGGCATGCTTTAACATGTTCTACGAAGGGCTTGAGAATTTGGCGTTATTGGAATGTGGCAAGTAAAGAACATACTGACAGTTTTGACGAGACGGTTGACAAGGTGCGCTTCTTATTTAAAGATGCGGTTGAAAGGCAGTTAGTATCTGACGTACCATTATCGACCTTTTTGTCAGGTGGTATTGATTCGAGTGCTATTACAGCAATTGCAGCTAACTACTATAAAGAAAATAATAAAGGTCCTTTATCGACGTTTTCGATTGATTACGAAGGGAATGATCAGTATTTTGAAAAAAGTAAATTTCAACCGAATTCAGATGCTGATTTTAAATCGTTAATCGTCAATCAATTTAAGACTAGTCATGAAGACTTATTGATTAGTGAAGAAGATTTAGCGGGGTATTTGAAAGAAGCGGTACTCTTGAGGGATCAACCTGGTATGGCTGATGTGGATTCGTCTTTATTATGGTTCTGTAAACAAGTGAAAAAAGAGACGACGGTTAGTTTATCAGGTGAATGTGCCGATGAGATTTTTGGTGGTTATCCATGGTTTCAAGATGACTTTGAACAAGATGGTGATGGCTTTCCTTGGATAAGATCGCTTCAAGTTCGAGAAGATTTACTAAACCCAAAATGGAGAAGTCGACTTAACATTCAAGAGTATGCAATGGAACGATATAAGCAAACAGTTCTTGAAACGCCATTACTCATAGGAGAAAACTTAAAGGAGCAAAAAAGGCGTGAAATGTTTTATGTAAATATGCATTGGTTCATGTCCCAATTGCTCGATCGAAAAGACCGTATGAGTATGGGCGCAACACTTGAAGTGAGAGTTCCTTTTGCTGACCACCATTTAGTCGAATATGTCTGGAATGTTCCTTGGGAGATGAAGCAAGCGGGAGGATATGAGAAAGGTTTATTACGAAAAGCGCTAGAAGGTTATTTGCCAGAAGAAGTTTTGTATCGAAAGAAAAGTCCTTACCCTAAAACGTTTCAACCGAAATACACATCATTAGTTGTTTCTATGATGGAAGAAGTTCTGAGTACACACGATGCACCATTATTTGAATTGCTGGATAAAAATAAAGTCGAAAAATTAGTTTATTCACGAGGAGAAAAGTTTAAAGAGCCTTGGTATGGTCAATTGATGACCGGTCCACAACTGTTAGCTCACTTATGGCAAATTAACGAATGGCTAGAGCATTACAATGTGCAAATCGAAGTGTGAAAAATTGGGTACTTTAACTTTGTTGCAATAAGGTGAATACTCCTTCGAAAGTTGTTTAACTATAAAAATGAATAAATTTTCATTTTAGCATCATGATAAGGTTACAACTCTTTCGTATAAATCGTCCGTTTTAGGTTAAAATTACTACTAAAGGTAACAATTAGGTTAAAAAAATTGCAACAATTTATCAAACCTTACAATGTTGTAATGTTAGTTTATGTCGATTGAATACGAGGGTATAACACTAGTACAATCAAGATACATTAATTAAGAAGGAGTGTATGAAAATGAAAAAATGGTTAATGAGTATTCTAATGATTTCTACTTTAGTGATAGCAGCTTGTGGTGGTGACGTTGAAGAAGATCCAATGCCAGAAGAAGATCCAGTAGAAGATCCAGCTGGTGATGATGGTGACAACGGCGACGACGGCAACATGTAAGAACATTCCCCCTATAATATAAAAAAGAAGTTGATGGGAGTCTCTCCTGTCAGCTTCTTTTTTTTGTGCCTGGGGTGCAAACCCTTTCAGTATTTTGAAAATTCTAAATTTATAATTATACACAAATAACTGTTTAAATTTAAATAAAACCGTGTTAATATACATTTAATCGTATAAATATACAAAAAAGGAGAATGAGTATGCAAATTAAAAAGTGGGGATTTGTTTTTATTATTGGAGTAGTATTAATTATGTTATCAGCATGCGGTACGGGTGCTACAGAGGCTGGTGGAGAAGAAACTAGTTCTGATGAGCAGCAGGTCTTAGAAATGGGGACTTCAGCAGACTTTCCACCATTTGAATCGTTTAATGAAGATGGTGAGTTTGTAGGTTTTGATATTGACTTAGCTCATAAAATTGCTGAAGAGTTAGGTTATGAGTTAGAAATTTCCGATATGAATTTTGATGGATTGATTGGTGCATTACAATCTGATCGTGTTGACATGGTATTAGCTGGGATGTCAGCAACGGAAGAGAGACAAGAAAACGTAGATTTTTCACCAGCTTATCATCACTCAGGTGAAATGTTTATAACACAAGAAGATTCAGACATTACTAGTATTGAAGATATTGAAGGAAAGACGGTAGGTGTTCAACTCGGAACTATTCAAGAAGAGGGTGCACAAGCGTTACAAGCAGATTATGACTTTGAAATTCATGCTGTCGATGAAGCGACAAACATTATCCAAGACTTATTAACAAATCGAATTGATGTCGGTTATATAGATACGACAGTGGCTGAAGGGTATATTGAAGAACAAGGGTTGGCAGGGTTTGTAGATCCAACTGAATCTTCTCCTGGAATGGCTATTGCATTTCCGAAAGATAGTGAGTTACAAGAAGACATTAGCGCTGTCATTGAACAGTTTTTAGAGGACGGTACAATTGCTGAACTTGAAGAGAAATGGGAGTTAGATGAACAATAAATTTTAAAGGGATTGGAGTGAATAAGGCATGAATTTGGATTTTAGCCAAATCGTGCCTTATATTCCTTTTATGTTAGAAGGAGTATGGGTCACGTTACAGTTTGTCATTATTGCAATTATATTTGGTTTTATATTAGGTTCTTTAATTGCTTTAGTAAAAATTAGCCGATTTACATTATTGAAATGGTTAGCGGATTTTTATACATCGATTTTTAGAGGAACACCACTTATTTTGCAGTTATTATTAATTTATTACGCAGTTCCTCAGCTTACGGGATATGATATATCGCCATTTTTATCAGCGATTTTAACGTTCGGTTTGAATTCTTCGGCATATGTGTCAGAAATTATTCGTGCAGGAATTCAAGCGGTGGATAAAGGACAGCGTGAAGCGGCTGAAGCATTAGGTATACCTTATCGACCGATGATGATCAAAATCATTTTGCCACAAGCAATGAAAAATATATTGCCTGCATTAATGAACGAGTTTATTACGTTGACAAAAGAGTCAGCATTAGTTTCTGTTATTAGTTATTTAGATTTAATGCGTCGTGCTCAAGTCGTGTCTTCAGATATATACCGTAGCTTTGAACCGCTCTTATTTGTAGGATTACTGTATTATGCGATGGTGATGGTTTTAACGTTAATCGGGAAATATGTAGAACGGAGGATGAGAGCAAGTGATTAATGTAGAGAAGTTGCATAAAAGTTTTGGAGAAACAGAAGTTTTGCATGATATTAACACGAGTATTGAACGCGGGGAAGTTGTCACGATTATTGGCCCTTCTGGTTCTGGTAAGTCGACATTTCTTCGTTGCCTGAATTTATTAGAGCAGCCCACTTCAGGGCAAGTGCTTGTTAACGATGAAGATATAACAAACCCTAATATCAATATCTTAAATATTCGCCAACAAATTGGCATGGTATTTCAGCACTTTCATTTATTTCCGCACATGAATGTGTTGGAGAACTTAACTTACGCACCTATGACTGTAAAAGGAGAAAGTAAAGTCGAAGCTAAGCAGAAGGCAGAACAGTTATTAGCCAAGGTTGGTCTAAGTGAGAAGCTGGAGGCTTTTCCAAACAGTCTATCGGGTGGGCAGAAACAACGTGTAGCGATTGCAAGAGCTTTAGCGATGGAGCCAGATCTAATGTTATTCGATGAACCTACTTCTGCATTAGACCCCGAAATGGTTAAAGAAGTGCTTGATGTTATTAAAGATTTAGCTCACTCAGGCATGACTATGGCTGTTGTAACACATGAGATGGGTTTTGCGAAGGAAGTTGCGGACCGTATTATTTTCATGGACGAAGGCAAAATAGTAGAAGAAAGTGAACCCAAATCTTTCTTTGAAAAGCCAGATTCAGAAAGGGCACAGAGCTTTTTAGATAAGGTGCTTTGATAAATTTAAATTTAACAACGCATCGACTGTTCGTCGGTGTGTTTTTTGTGAATAATCTAGTCTTTAATAGGGCTAAATAATAGTAACTAAGCTTAGCAAGGAGTTATGTGATCATGAGCTCAAAAAAGACGTTGCGTTATTTTCTAGTTTCCCTTCTAATAAGTTATTTAGTCGGTTTAATATTTTTTGCACCTGATTTTGGTGAAAGCTCGACAGCACATGCATTAGAGACGGTTAACGATACAGGAGAAATTGAAGAATCCGGTTATCCAAATATTAATATTCGAACGGTATCCCGTGAAACAGAAGATTATAGTTTGTTTGTTCAAGCACCGGTGTTTGACTCTGAAGAATTAAATGAGTTTTTCGGTGATTATGTTGAACAAGTAATGAATCAATTTTTTCATGAGGTGGAACAGTTAGGGCGTATAGATGCAGACACGCCAGGCAACTTAAGTTTAAAAGTTGAAATTGAACCTGCAGGAGAAGAATTGTACTCAGTTATATTCAGTGAAGAAACGTTTACTGGTGGGGCAAGTGTCAATCAGAAGGCGAACGTTTATATGGTTGATTTAAAAGCAGGTGAGTTAATCAACCGGTCCGAGTTATTTATCGACCCAGATGAAGCTCAAAGTACTGTATTTCCCATTATTGAACAGAAGTTGAAGGATTCAGAGCAATATAGTGCATATATTTTAGACGATGAATTACAACGTTGGTTATCACAAACGGATTATCATTTTACAAACATGTATATTGAAGATGGTAATATCATGTTTAAGTTTAATAAGTATGAAGTATTAGCAGGCGTTGCAGGAACCCCTGAAGTGAGTATCCCGATTAATGAGGTGAAAGATCTGTTTAAACCTGAGTGGCTTGAAAGAATGAAAGTTGAAGATCAAACTGGACAAGATTTTTACCTATGAAAAAAGAGAGCCTTGAACTGAGGCTCTCTTTTCAGTATTAAAAAGTTTCGAGATGATCTAAATTGTTACTAGGGTCACCGTCTGCAACTCCGCGAATCGTTGTTCGTCCATTTCGTGCTTTTCCGATTGTGACACCATCTACTTCACCTTGCTCGACTAGAGCTAAAGCTTCCTCGTAATTTAAAATGTTACCATCAGCGGTTTTGAAATGTGTAAGGTCACCATCTTCGTTGTGGCGAACTGCTACAAATTCTGTTGCCATCACAATCCCTCCTTGAGATTATTTTGGCTTGTGAGGACGGTTTTATGCGAACGCTGATAAAGTTGTCGTGAGCGCCGATAAAAGTTAGTGAGCGCTGATAAAGTTAGCGTGAACGCCAATAAATTTTCATGAACGCCAAAAAACATAACACGAGCGCCAAATAACTGCCACACCACCATTAAGCTCTTTGTTTCAACTGCGTTTGATAAAGATCAGAATACTTCCCGCCATGTTTAACGAGCTCTTGATGTGAACCTTTTTCAATGATCTTACCATGCTCTAGCATAATGATTTGATCGGCATTTTGAATCGTATTAAGTCTATGAGCAATGACGAAGCTTGTTCGTCCTTCCATTAGACGTTGCAAAGCTTCTTGAATATTAATTTCCGTAACTGTATCAATGCTGCTTGTCGCTTCATCTAGTATTAAAATTTTCGGATCAGATAAAATAACACGTGCAATAGTTAGCAACTGTTTCTGTCCTTGACTGATCCCACTTCCGTCAGGGTCTAACACTGTGTCGTATTGATTAGGGAACTTCATAATAAATGAATGTGCATTGGCCTTCTTAGCTGCCTCAATGACTTCATCGTCTGTTGCGTCTAATTTGCCGTATCGAATGTTTTCACGAATCGTTCCTTCAAAAAGAAAAGCATCTTGGAGCACGAAGCCCATATGTTGTCTTAAACTTGAACGTCTAATATCTTTTATATCCGTGCCATCTAACAAGATCTGACCATCATCGTAATTATAAAAGCGTGACATTAAATTAATAATCGTTGTTTTACCAGCACCTGTGTGGCCAACGAAAGCAACAGTACTACCTGCAGTAGCTTTGAATGATACGTCATTTAATACAACTTCGTCTTCATCATATGAAAAAACGACATTTTGAAATTCTACATTGCCATCAGGTTCACCGATCTCAATAGCATCGACTTCATCTAACTCCTCGCTATCTTCATCGATAATATCAAATACACGCTCAGCACCAGCAACTGCTGTCAGTAACTGGTTGAACTGGTTTGACAATTCGTTTAATGGTCGGGTAAACTGACGCGCTAATTCAGTAAAGATGACAATAGTACCGACTGTAACCATACCATTAATTGCAAAAACACTACCGACAAATGCGATAATCGCAAATCCGAATGAGTTTAACATGTTCATCAACTTCGGAATAAAGCCAGAAAAGACTGCAGCCCAATAACTAGCACGCATCACATCATCATTCCGTTGTTCAAATTCTCGTGACACTCTGTTTTCTTGTGAGAATGTTTTTACGATCCGTTGTCCGGATATCGTCTCTTCAACATAACCGTTCATTTCACCAATTCTTCGCTGTTGGATTTTGAATAATGGACCTGTTCGTTTCGTGATCCACTTCATTCCGAAGACCATCAATGGAACGATCGTTAATGTCACGACTGTTAATAGCGGACTTAAATAAAGCATGACAGCAACTGTACCGACGAGTGTCAATATACTTTGGAATATTTGAATAACCGATTGGTTCAATGTATTACTAATGTTATCAACGTCGTTCGTTACGCGGCTCATAATTTCACCAAACTGCCTCTTATCAAAAAACTTAATCGGCAGTTCATGAAGTTTATTGAACAGTTGTGAACGTAAACGATAAACTGTATTTTGCGCGATACCGATCATGAAAAAGTTTTGTAAAAAGATCGCCAACGAGTAACCGAAGTAAATGAGTAATAACGTAATAATTAAAGTCCCAATTCCTTCAGTTTGCCTTTCCACAATGTAATCATCAACACCCATACCAATCATATATGGTCCTAAAAGCGAGAAGGCAGAGCTAAAGACGACCATCACAATGACAAATAGAAGCAGCCAATTTTCACTTAATAAGTACTTCCAGATTCGTTTAACCGTCCCTTTCCAGTCACGGACTTTCGGCTTCGAATGTTCATCGACTTGTTCGGCTTCATTTAAATCGATTTTTTCATATTGAAAAGGCTCTTTTAGTTTGTCTTTAAAGCTCATGGATTTCTTCCTTTCCAAATTGCGACTCGACAATTTTGCGATACATTTTAGATCGCTTCATCAATTCGGTGTGCGTACCTTCATCTAGCAATTCACCATCATCTAATAACATGATGCGATCGGCGTTCATAGCTGTTGTGACTTTTTGAGTTACAATCAAAGTCGTACATTCATATTGAGCGATAGCTTCTAGCAGTTTAGCTTCAGTTTTTAAGTCCAACGCACTCGTACTATCATCAAGCATTAAAATTTTTGGCTTTCTGACAAGCGCACGTGCGATGGAAACACGTTGTTTTTGACCTCCAGATAAGTTAACACCTTTTTGCCCGATCTTCGTGTTATAGCCATTTGGCAAATCAGCAATGGCTTTATGGATTTGAGCATTTTTAGCAGCTTGAATCACTTCATCTTCTGTTGCACCATTTTTCCCCCAAGCAATATTGTCATAAACTGATCCTGTAAATAGAAGGGGTGCTTGTGGGACGTAGCCGATTGCATTTCTTAAATGATCTAGTTTTAACGTTCGAACATCGTTACCATCAATGTAAACCGCGCCTTCTGTAACATCATATAATCTCGGGATTAATTGAAAGAGTGATGATTTACCTGAACCGGTCGCACCGATTATAGCAACTTGTTCTTGTGCGCGAGCAGTAAAACTAATATCTGATATTACATTTTCTTTTAAATTAGGATAACTAAATTTCACGTGGTCAAACTCAACTTTTCCATTAGTAATCTGTTTCGACGGATTCGCATCTTCAGCTTCAACTAAATCGATATTAGCTGTGAAAACATTTTTAAGTCTTTCTGCAGAAGCTTTAGCTCTCGCGAAAGCCATTGTTAAAAAGCCAAACATCGAAATGGCCATCGACACGCGGAGTGCATAGTTAATAATCGCGACAATCTCACCTTCAGTAGCATTGTTGTTATTGATCTCACCATAACCGAACCATAAGATGAACAGCAAACTTAAGTTCATGACGAGTAATAAAACGGGCATGGACGTTTCAATTAAACGAAGCGACTTTTTCATTTCAGTCATTAAGCCTGTATTCGCACCAACGAAACGGTTTTGTTCATGATTGCGTCGAAGAAAAGCTTTAATCAGTCGAATACCTGCTAAATTCTCTTGCATAACGCTGTTAACGTTGTCGAGCCTAGCTTGCACTCTCTCGAATAGTTGGCTTCCTTTTTTCAAAACCCAAGTTAAGAATATAAGTAAAATAGGAACAGAGATCAAAAAGATTAACGCAATTCGCCAGTTAACGATAAATGCCATCGTGACACCACCAAGTACGAGCAGTGGTGCACGTAACATAATTCTTAATGCCATAAACACACCGTTTTGAATTTGTCTAACATCATTAGTAAAACGGGTGATTAAAGAGGATGTAGGATATTCATTTAAGTTTTTAAAGGAAAAGGATTGAACTTTATCAAACAGTTTTCCGCGAACGTCATAGCCAAATTTAAATGTAACGTGCGCAGCGAAGAAGGAGTTACCAATTCCAGCTGCAAATGATAAAAGGGCAAGTCCGATCATAACGGAGCCCCAAAAGACAACGTTGTTTAAATCTTGGACTAAAATGCCTTCGTCGACCATTCGCATTAAAATGAATGGAAGCATTAATTCAACACCTAGTTCAATTAACATTAATGTCCAAGCAATAATCATATGTAAACGATAAGGTAACAAGTTCTTTAAAACATGAATCATCGTTGGTAGCCCCCAGCAGTAACGGTATATATTAGTGTTTGTTTTAACTTGTATTTCATATCAGACGCTTTATATTTTATCGCGAATTTTTCAAAAACCATAGAAGAAAACAAAATTTTCTTATTTTTTTAATTGTAGTCGTACATATATTATTAAGGGATGCGAAATATATTTAATATATTACCATAATTCAGAGGCTAACAAATAGAAAAAAAGCTGTCACTTTTTAAAGTGACAGCAAATAAAGATTATTCATCAATTGGATTGTGAAGAACACCTTGAACAATCCAGTTCTCATCTTGATATTCGATTATATAAGTTAGCTCAATATGGTCAGTGAATTCGTAATCAACTTCTTGAATAACGTGATATTCATTATCTGATACTTTATTGATTTCATAATCTTGTTCAAGGTCAATGAACACTTCCATACCAGTTGGAATGATATAAAGTCCATCATCCTCTTCTTGAACGTACGTATCAAGATAGTAATCAATAATCTCGTCACTCATCATGTTAGAGAAGTCATCGCGAATATCTTCAACTGTATTGAAATTGACTAGTCGTTGTTCATCATCTTTTTCAACTAAACGTTCGTAGGCATTTTCGAATTCAGTTATAATGTCTTCGATGTTGGGTTCTGGGATTTGGTCATCTTCAATAGTGTCTGTGGGTGAGAAACTACCTACACTGAACTCCGATGTATCTTCAACTCTTAAAAGTGAGTAGTGGTCATTGTAAGCATCTTCAACTTTAATTTCCCACTCATTTCGTTGTTCTATATATAATAGTTTCCTTACAATTGGTATGCTAAAGTCATTCAAATCAGTCGCATCTATTGCTCTTTTCAATGCTTCATGTTCAGTTAGTGTGGTGTTCTCTGATGAAACATCACTCTCCAGAACTTGTATATGCTCAGGAACAGCGTGTGGAGGTTCTGAATCTTCTTGTTCTGAATGCCAAGCTTT
>NZ_AKIF01000055.1 GCF_000269905.1 Alkalibacillus haloalkaliphilus C5 | reverse complement strand
GTTTTTTATGTCGTTACAAAACGAACACAAATGAACTGTTTAAATACATTGCATAATTTACAAACAGATAGGTTGTCTTTAAATGTCTGATCAATAGATGATGCTGTAAAATATTATGAGGGATGGAAAAGTATGAACTGAATATAAGATTAGTTACTATTCCTAATGATTATATTGAAAAGTATTGGACATTTTATAAATTATCACTATAATGAATAATTAATAAGAATATTTTGATAATTTTTAGGAGGATTTATAGTGTCTACCAATCTAAGAGAACACCTGAATCGCTTTTTGATGAAATTGCTCAAGATAGCGAAGTTTTACAAGAGTTTAAACACCACTCATTAAGAGTGATGTATTTATCATCAATATTGGCCAAAAAAATAGGGTGTTTTGATGAGGATTTACGAATCGCAGCCTTATTGCACGACATCGGCAAGGTTGGAATTGCAAAAGAGATTCTTTTTAAACCTGGGAATTTAAACAGTCTAGAAAGAACCATTATACAGAGTCATTCTCATGTGGGAAATTTAATAGTACGTAGAGAATTAGGTAAAACCCGTTCTGCCGAATTTATTAGGGATCACCACGAAAACTGGGATGGTACTGGCTACCCCCGTAGGTTAATTGGCGAAGATATCTCTCTACAGGGGAGAATTATTAGAATTTGTGATTCATTTGATACAATGACATACGATTTAAGAGATTATAAGTTAACTAAAATGTCTTATAAAGAAGCTTTTGATGAATTAGAAAGGTGTTCTTGGACTGACTTTGATGGAAACCTCGTTCAAGAGTTTATTTCACTATTGATTGAGATAGAGTTACCAGATTCTTGGTATGATCGATTTGATTCCAATTTTATTGAAAAATTATATGCTAGTATTGAAAGCCCTGCAGATTTATTATAATAAGTACATAAAAGTCTATATCATGGTTACTTGGTAATCTATGATATAGGCTTAAATTTTAAAAACCATAATTTTATACACTTACGTGTTCACATTTTTTTGAATTTGTAGAATTTGTTAGTTGTTGGTGGTAATATAGTGTTTAGAAAATGGGTGCTGTTAGATTTGACGGCCTAGTAATTACTTCAGTTCATGCTAGCATCTGCAAGTATAGGGGTGTGTCGTTTGAGAAAGAGTTATGAATTTTTCCTTATATTTATTAAAGAAAACTACTACAACAAAATGACCATATTTTGGGTCGTTTTCATTCCGTTAATCTTCTTTTTGATCAACCATAGTAATTGGTTTACCAACCCACCTGAACAACAACAAGCTTACCTACAACTTTCTCTGTTTTGGGTCTTCATGATTTTGATATCCGCAGTTATTAATACAGCAGTAGAGCTTTTCACGATGCGTGATCGTGGCTTTTTTAAAATGTTTAGCTTCATTGCTGGTTCTAAAAGTTCAATTATATTCGGAAAAGGTTTAGCTAATCTTTCATTACTGATCATCTCGATGATGTTGTTTAATACAATCATTGCTCTTTTATTTCAATTAAATCCACTTACATTGATTGGGATGGGTTTATTACTAGTGTTTTTAACGTATATCCCGGCGGCATTATTCTTTTCATGGATTATTGCCTTACCATTTAAAGCAGAATCAATCGTTCCGGCGTTTAGTTTGCTTACGATTTTATTAATTTATTTGACGAGTCGAACAACTGGTTTTGATTCATATTTATTATTAATTAATCCAGCTGAATTTATGATCCGTGTGGCCGAGTTAGTAGCAACTTCATTTGAAGCTATTACCTATGCCAAACTGACCGTACTAAGTATCACAGCTTGTATTTATATCATGGTCGGTTTATTAACGTTTAGATTAATTAACCTTGAGTCGAAAGCTAGTCGAAACTAGGAGGGTTATAATGGAGTTAATAGATGTATCTTTTCAGTACAAGAAAAGTAACCGCCAAGTTCTTGACCAGATCAGTCTGAAACTAAAGGATGATCAACTGAATGTCGTGCTTGGCTTAAATGGAGCAGGGAAAACGACGCTGTTTAACATTATGTCAAGATCTTTTAAACCAACAACAGGTACGATTAAAGAAGCTATTTCGCATGGCCAAATAGCTTACCAAGTGCAAGGTGTACCTTTCCTTAATCAGTTAAAAGGAAAAGACTTAGTACGGCTCTTTTTAAAAACGGCGTCTCAGCCGTTTAACTCAAAAAACGTACAGTTTACAAAAGAGATGAATGAAAGAGAGCGGTTGTTAGCTGAACGTCTGTGGGAGTTGCCACTGGGGCAAATGTCTTTAGGAGAACGTCGTTGGTTAATGGTTATGGCGATGTGTGAGTTGAATCGAAAGCTTTACATATTTGATGAGCGACATCAGGCGTTGATCCCGATTCGCGGTTAAATGTGTTACATAAGTTAGAGTCAGTCGCACTTAATTCAAGTCGGTATGTCGTCATGTCGACGCACACTTTGCAGGAACTTGAGCATGTTAATTGTCATATCTTTTTACTTCATAATGGGAGCGTTGCTTTTGATGGGTCGTATGAAGAGTTAACTGAAACTAATAAAAACCCGGATGAAGCATTTCGTCAGATTGTGAGTTTTTAAGAAATCAGACTTAGGAGGAGAAAATGTCTAATAAAATTAAAATCGCGTATGGTCATGATCAATCACAGTATGGTGTTTTACGTTTACCTGAAAACAAAGGGAAGTCACCTGTAGTCGTTTCAATTCATGGAGGCTTTTGGAAGGCAAAATATAATCTAGAAGAAAACACCCCTCTTGCAGAAGATTTAACAAATAGAGGTTATGCTACTTGGAATATAGAGTACCGTCGAATAGGAGAAGAGGGTGGAGGTTGGCCAGGGACATTTAATGATATTATTGATGCCGTGAATTGTCTGAAAGAGATTGAAGAAACTGACCAATTAGATTTAACAAATGTTATCGTTATTGGTCATTCAGCTGGAGGGCATTTAGCGTTATGGTTAGCATCTAGAGTAAAAAAACAGCTGGACATTACTTTCAATGAGCTACAAGTGCCAATACGAAAAGTGATCAGCTTAGCAGGAATAACAGATTTGAAAAAGGTTTGGGAAATACATGACCGTGAAGGTGTTTTGAGTCCCGTACTTGAACTTATGGGAGGATCTCCACATGAAGAACCCGGGAGATATAAAATAGCTTCCCCAATCGAATCATTACCATTGAACGTAGAACAGGTACTAATTCATGGTGAGTTGGACCGTCATGTTCCGATTGAGTTAAGCAAGGATTATTATTTAACAGCTAAGGAACATCATGACTTTGTGAAGTTTGTATCTTTAGCAGATGCAGAACATTTTAAAGTTATTGATCCTAGCACAGAAGAGTGGGCAAAAGTATTAGATACATTGCCTTAAATTAATAGGCTTAGAATTATATAAGTCATATGAAAAAGAGGTGCGAGAACACGAACACCTCTTTTTTAAAAGATCATATAAGATACAGAGCAGTAAATACTAATAATGATGATTGAAGGAACTACATATAGGATCGTACTGTAAGTTCGTTTTCTCATCAACATATATAGTGTGATAAGCATCATCACTAAGCTTAAAGAAGCAATGATCATCATCGAAAAACTCACACCTTGTAAAATCGGCCCTTGCTGATAAAAGGCATCAGTGAATGCAAGAAGTAATAAGTTAAATAAGTTACTTCCTAAAATAGACCCAATTGCAATGGCGTAGTTTCCAATTTTGTATGCAGCAATAACAGCGACGAGCTCTGGAAGGGATGTGGATGCAGCAATTAATACACTTCCAACGAAGCTTGAGTTAATACCAGTTTGTGCAGCTAACAAGTCACCTGATATAGAAAGCACGCTACCAGCTAATAAAACGGCAATGGCTGAATAGATAAAATAGCGAATGACTTTATGAATAGGTGTAACGTCAGCTTTTTGCTCCACTTGTTCCTCTGGTTCCTCGCTTTCAAAAAGCTTAACGCTAACGATGTATAAAGCAACTAAAATGTACATCTCAAAACCGATATTAAAAATTGAAAAACCTAAATTAAGCACCATCGCAATAATGACAGTTGTTGTCAGTATTACTCCAAAAATAATTGGTGTAAGATGGCTGTTAGGCTCAATTACGTTAAATGCCTTTTTCTTCCTATAATATAAATCGACTGAAGCTAATATGAGCAAGTTAAAGACATTGCTTCCTAGCATATTACCGACGGCTATGTCGACATTATCGATATATACAGCAGTGACACTTGTTGTAAGCTCAGGTAAGGAAGTGGCGCCTGCGATTAAAAGACCACCAACCATCGCTCCACTCATCGCTGTTTGTCGACTGATTTGATCACCGTATTCATTAAGCTTAATCGCTGCAAACACTACAAAAATAGCAGCTAATGTGAAACTAATGTATACAAACATGACAGACTCCTCCATAAATTCTTTAGTTCATTAAACAAAAAAAGACCTTGGCCTCACGTATATAAGGCCAAGGTCTTGCGTATCATTTGATGAACCGGGTGATAAGTCACCGGGAATGACGATTCACCAACCGCGCTATACGGTCGCTACTCCCCTTGTTAGTACTTACTATAGCTTAAATAGATGTAATTCGTCAATAAACTTGGTATAGTATATTTTTTAGCCTAGTAATTCTTTATAATAGATTTTTTGTTAAAATTAGGTTAGAATACATAGTAGATTTATTTTTTTAGTGTGAATACTAGATTTCCTAATTTAATAAACTTAATTAGGATCTAGTTTTCCAATAAATAAGAAAATAGGGGGAAGCTTCACATGAAAAAATCCATTGTATTATTAATGTCAATTGGCTTTTTAGCAACAATGATTTTAGCAGCATGTGGTGGCGGTGGCGACTCTAGAGTTGCTATTGGTCCTGCAGGTAGTGGTACACAGGCTGCAGCTACAGTAATTCTTGAAGGGGCAGGAATTGAAGAAGGCGATTACGAAGCCTATGAAGAAGGTTTCGGTAATGCGCGTGACGGTTTGCAAGATGGTAACATTGATGTATCATTTGGTTTACTAGGTTTACCAGCTGGTAGTGTTAATGACTTACAAGCAAACACTGGTGATGCGAAATTAATCGGCTTAACTGAAGATGAGATTCAATATGCACAAGATGAGTTAGGTTACTTACCATACACAATTTCTGCTGATTCTTATGACTTTCTAGAAGAAGATGTGGAAACGGTAACAGCTTATGCGGTATTAGTAGGTAACACGAATACGATCGATCATGAGTTAGGGTATGAATTAGCTCGCGTATCAGTTGAGCATGCAGATGAAAATACTCACGCACAATCAGATCATATGACTTTAGAAAATGCACTAAGTGGAGCGGAAGGTCTACCAGTCCACCCTGGTGCTGCTGAGTACTATGAAGAACAAGGTTTAGACGTATCTGGGGACGTAGCTGACGTAGCTGCATCTGAAGCGGATCGTCCAGATGAGCTAATTCTTGGTACTGGTAGTTCTGGTGGTACTTACTACCCTCTAGGTGGTGAGATGGCTACTGTTTGGAATAACCATATTGATGGTGTAAACGTAACTTCTACTGAAACTGGAGCTTCTGTTGAGAACTTAGCTTCAATCGGTAGAGACGAACAGGATTTAGGTATGACAGTTCACGTACCTGCGTTAAACGCATTTAATGGTGAAGAAGATTTTGAAGGTGCAGCAGTTGAGAACTTTGCATTTATCGGTCACATTTACCCAGAAGTAATGCAGATTATTACGCGTGAAGCGACTGAAATTGAAAGCTTAGAAGACTTAAAATAATTAACGATTAATATTGAGTTATTAAATCGCAAAAGGGACCGACACAGTGTGCCGGTCCCTTTTGTGCCAATTTATTAGGCTGTTAGGTTTAACCTATTACAAGGTGGTGAAAGGTGTGTCTAGAAAAGAGAATAACGAAAACAACCAGAATAATGAACAACTGAATAACACATCACCAGACACGCATGACAACGGTGAAAAGGTGAATGAGAAAGAGTTATTGAGGAAGTATGACCGTGAAAGTAACACGAGATCAAATATAGGAAAGTGGGCTTGGGTTGTTACATTTCTAGCAATCTACTTAACGCTATTCCATTTATATACAGGGTACTATGGTACATTGCAATCTCAAATACAAGGTGCAGTCCACGTCGGTACAGCATTAGGACTCATTTACTTACTTTATCCTGCTAAAAAAGGGCTTCATGATCGTGGTATACCTTGGTATGATGTTATTTTAGCTTTTACAGCTATTTTTGTCGGGTATTATAAGATCATTTTCTTTGATGAAATATTAAATGCTCGTATACATGGATACGAAACTTTAGATGTCTTAGTTGCTATTTTAGGTGTTGTATTACTATTAGAGGCAACGAGGCGTGCAGTTGGTTTGCCGATTGTTATTGTAGCAAGTTTTGTGATTTTATATGCGTTATATGGTAACTTCATTCCAACTAAAATGTTGTCACATAGTGGCTTCTCGTTTGAGCGTGTCATGACTGATTTATGGTATCGAGAAAATGCGATTTTTGGTATTCCAGTTCAAGTATCATCTCGTTTTATTTTCTTATTCCTATTGTTCGGAGTCATCCTCGTACATTCAGGGATCGGAAAATTCTTCAATGATTTAGCATTCGCTTTAACAGGTCGCTTTACTGGTGGTACTGCAAAAGCGGCTGTATCAGCTAGTGCGATGCAAGGTATGGTGTCTGGTAGTTCTATTGCTAACACTGTATCATCTGGTTCATTTACAATTCCGATGATGAAAAGGGCTCGTTTTAGGCCTGAGTTCGCAGCGGCGGCAGAAGCTTCAGCATCAACAGGTGGTCAGTTAATGCCGCCAATTATGGGTGCAGCCGCCTTTATCATGATTGAGTATACAAATACGGACTATGCAACAATTATGTTAGCGGCATTAATCCCAGCTATGCTTTATTTCGCTGGTATTTTCATGGGTGCTCACTATGAGGCGAAGAAGCAAGGTATATTTGGAGCACCAAAAGAGATGCTACCAAACACTTGGCAATTACTAAAGACAAAAGGCTACATGTTATTACCGTTGATTGCGATCGTATCAACGCTATTTATGGGCTTCACACCACAGCGCGCAGCATTAATGGGTATTTTAGTTGCGTTTGGTGTCAGTTTAATAAGCAAAGAGACGAGAATGTCTGTTAGAAAGATTTTCTTTGTACTTGAACAAGGTGCTCGTGTTGCTTTACCAGTAATTGCAGCTGTAGCAACAGCCGGTATTATTGCAGGTGTTGTTGGTATGACTGGTTTAGGTGGTAAAGTAGCGGCAGGAATTATTGCGCTTTCTAATGACATTCAGCTGTTAGCGTTAATCTTTACAATGATTGCGTGTATTATTTTAGGTATGGGATTACCGACAACAGCAAACTATGTTGTTACAGCGACTATTGCTGCACCAGCATTAATTAATGGCTTTGGTGTAGAAGTATTAGCAGCACACTTATTCGTATTCTACTTCGGTATTGTTGCTGACATTACGCCACCGGTTTGCTTAGCAGCCTATGCCGGTTCAGGTATAGCCAAATCGAATCCGTTTAAGAGTGGGTTGACCGCCGTTAAACTGGCCATAGCCGCCTTTATCATACCGTATATATTCGTCTATAATCCGATATTAGTTCAAGCTGGAGACCACTCCATCATTATGCTAATATTGGCTGTAGTTACGGCATTGCTCGGTATGATGGGGGTTAGTAGTTCAGTTATGGGCTATTTCCAACGAAAATGTTACGTATGGGAACGTTTCGTTCTAATAGCGGCTGGTCTAATGTTAATTACACCAAATATTTATATTGATCTTGCAGGTATATTAATGATTGCTTTAGTTTGGTATTTACAAACACGTCGTCCAGACGATAAGCAAAACTATGAACCTGTATCTGCATAAGACAAAAAGGTTGGCACTTTTGAAAGTGTCAGCCTTTTTTTGAAGGCTTAAGTTTATGGTAGATTGTTAACAGTATCAAGTTAGCATAGAAGCTACGCGTAATTTCGATCATTTTAGTATTTTGGAAAAATAATGAAAAGTGCTATAATGGTATATAGAAACAAGGTAAGTCAGTTGATGAGGAGGGGGGAGCAAAGTTGGCACTTAACTTCACACAGTTGAAACCTGCTGGGTTTTGGATGCGTTTTGTAGCGGTGTTAGTACATGGTATTGTCATGTTAGCTTTAACGTGGGTGATTGCAGTATTAATAGGTGATGAAGAATTCTTCCAGTCATTTCAGGTGGAAGTTACTGAACAGTATGCAACTACATCAGACAATATAGCTAATCTTATTTATAGCATAATATTTATTATTGGTTTTACAGCGAGTCAGCTAAAAGGTTCGCCTGGTAAGTTGATTTGTCGTATTCAAGTTGTAAATCCTGATATGAGTAAGATTAGTATATGGAAGTCTATTGGGCGCTATTTTGCTTATATCTTATCAATTATACCGTTTTTGATTGGTTTAATGATCGCTGGTTGGAACAAAGAGAAAAAAGCATTACATGATATGATTTGTAATACACGAGTTGTCTATCGTGATAAAAGGCGAAGTTAAAGGTAAGCTAGTAATGGCTGTCTCTTTATGAGGCAGCCATTCATATGGATAAGATTAAGAAGTGAGGGATTAGAAATGGATAAAAAGCGTTGGATTGCATTAGGGATTGCAGTTGGTTTGTTCATCGTGTCAATTATTGCGCAAGTATCGACAACAGTTGCTACGACTAATTGGAATGAGATGTTCGAATCAGACCGTGATTTCTCTGAAGAAGTTCGAGAAGATGGAGACCCATTTGATAAGGTCGCGGTCATCCATTTAGAAGGTGTTATTCAAAGTAGTGATGTTGGTGGTTTGTTTAATACAAGTACATACAATCACAAAATGTTGTTAGACATGCTTGATTTTGCTAAAGAAGATGATGATGTAGAAGCCGTCGTGTTACGTGTTAACACACCAGGTGGTGGTGTAGTAGAAAGTGAAGAAGTGCACAGTAAAATTCTAGATATACAAGAAGCGGACAAGCCGGTCTATGTATCAATGGGTAACATGGCAGTCTCAGGTGTTATTACGTATCAGCACCTGCTGATCATATCGTTGCTCACCCTGCTACATTAACAGGTTCAATCGGTGTCATTATGGAAGCTATTAACTTTGCTGAACTTGCAGATGATTTAGGGGTAGAATTTAATACGATTACGAGTGGTGAGTATAAAGATATTATGTCTTCATTCAGACCAATGACAGATGATGAAGAGTCAATTCTTCAGTCAATGATTGATGAAATGTATGATGAGTTTGTCCAAGTCATTGTTAATGGTCGAGATATGGAAGAGTCGACAGTTCGTGATTTAGGTGACGGACGAATTTACACTGGCTCACAAGCTGAAGAAAATGGTCTTGTTGATAGTTTAGGCTCTTTAGATGATGCGATTTCTCAGTTAAAAGAAGATCACAACTTACAAAGTGCTCAAGTGGTAGAGTATGAATATCAGTTAGGGTTTAATGCCTTTTTAGGTGGAACAGCCCAACGTTTAGTATCTGACGAGTTCAGATTCTCGCAATTAGAAGAAATGATCCGTAAATCAAATGCTCCCAGAGCGATGTATTTATATACAGAATAGGAGGTGCCTAAAATGAGTGAGACATATAATGTTGAAACTAATCAAGAACTAGAGACTGAATCCCCTTTAAAGCAAGTTCGTTTTGCTGGTTTTTGGATGCGTTTTTGGGCATACCTTTTCGATTTAGTCATCGTGTTTAGTATAAACGGAATCATTTTGGCACCATACCGTTTAATAACGGGTGGCGAAGTTTTGGAAATTGGGTTTTGGACAATGGCCACAATTATTAGTACTGCAGTACTGTATGCTTACTTTGTTTTATTAACGAAATACTTCGGGCAAACGGTTGGTAAAAAAGTGTTTGGCATACGTGTTATAAGAAAAGACTTTGAACCATTACAGTGGAGTGACTTAATCTTTCGTGAAGTAGTTGGACGTTTCTTTTACCGAGTATTATGGTTTACAAACATCCTTTACTTAGTTATTGCCTTTGATTCTCAAAAACAAGGCATCCATGATATGATCGGTGACACTCGTGTTATCCATGAATGGTCAGTTAAGTCTTAGCAAGTTTAGGGGGAGTCATATATGAGGGAAGCGCCCAAGAATAGAATAGCGAAAGATGCCATTAAAGCGTGGCGTCTTTCAGCTGCTTTGGCCATGCTTGTTCCTTGGGTTTTAGCCATTGCAAGTTTTTTTCTCGTGCATTTTGTTGAAGTTACCTATTGGTATTCTATAAGCGCAGTGGGCTTGTTAATCGTCATTACGTATCTCGTGGTGGTATTTGTGCCGAAAATTCGTTGGCGTCGTTGGCGTTATGAGTTATTTGAACAAGAAATATATATTCAGCACGGCATTCTTGTCGTGTCACGTACGTTAGTGCCAATGATTCGTGTTCAGCATGTTGATACAAAGCAAGGTCCTATATTAAAACGGTATCGTTTGTCTAATTTAACGATTTCAACAGCAGCAACCGTTCATGAAATTCCCGCTTTGCCAGAAAAAGAAGCTGCAGACTTACGTGATCAAATTTCAGAATTAGCTAGGGTGGATGAAGATGATGTCTGATCCGAAGCGACTTCACCCAGCTGCGGTGATCTTTAGACTAATTAGTATTTTGAAGAATTTAGTGTATGTGATTGGTGCTACTGTAATTGCAACGATGGGTAACGACCTTTTTAATTACGTTGCTTTAGGTATTGCTGGTCTAATTGCTTTGTTTGTAATATCAAGTGTTATTGAATGGTTTAGGTTTCGTTATTCTGTTGTTGGTGATGAGTTAAGAATCGAGCAAGGATTAATTGTGCGGAAAAAGCGTTATATTTCTAAAAACCGCATCCAATCCATTGATTTAACTCAAAGTGTTGTTCATCGACTATTTAACTTAACGAAAGTTCAAATAGAAACAGCTGGTAGCGATCTAAGTACAGACGCTTCGTTAAGTGCAGTGACGTTAAAAGAAGGACAAGCTTTGCGTAATGAACTGAAGAACACAACGGGGAAGCGATAGAATCTGAATATGTAGATGAAGCGGAGCGAGATGAGGAACAATATACAAAAGAAACAATTACTACAAAACGTTTAGTGATTGCAGGCTCGACATCAGGCAGTATTGGCGTCATATTAGGATTATTTATTGTTTTATTTAGTGAAATTGAACGTTTTATACCAACACATGTGTACGACGATGCGATGAGTTGGTTTTTAACCCAGGCAATAAGTGTGCTCGTTGTGTTTGCTTTAATGGTTTTAATTTTTTTATGGGTGTTAGGTATATTAGGTACGGTTATAAAATATGGTAACTTTGAAATTACGCGTTATGAAGATGAACTATATATAACAAGAGGTCTTTTAGAGAAGAAGCAAGTGACGATTCCATTAAAGCGGATCCAAGCACTTGGCATAAAAGAAAGTATGATTAGACAACCTTTAGGGTTTGCTACTTTATATGTAGAAATTGCTGGCGGAGAAGGTGGACAAAATGCTCGAACATTTATTTTTCCTCTATTAAAAAGGAATGAAATCATGCCTTTCTTAGAAAAAGTCTTACCAGAGTACCAATCATTATCTAATGATTTTACAGGAGTTCCCAACAGATCGGCACCTTATTATATGCTGAGAGCAAGTTTTTTACCAATTATTGTGTTAATCGTCACGTTAATCTTTGCTATAGATTTTTGGTACGTTCCGTTCGTGGTTATCTTGTTAGCTATGTCATTAGGTTGGTTGCGTATGAAGACAGCAGGTTATTATATCGATCGGGACCATCTCATCTTTAGGAGTCGTGATTTTAGTAAAGATACCATTATGATGAAGCACAATCGCATTCAATCAATCCAGCTTAGACAGACGTTGTTACATCGAAAGCAACATATAGCTACAGTCCAGTCATCAATTTTAAATAATTTTGCAGGCCGTCATGCTGGTGTGCGAGAGTTAGATTTTGAACATGCAAAGCGGATAACTGATTGGTATTCATTACAGAAGCGAGTTTTTTAAAAGGTTGAGTCAAGAACTGTTTTGCAGTACTGCATTAATCAAATAAATGGCATGAACAAACCTCCTTGTCCATATATTTTGGTGAGGAGGTTTGTTTAATGAAACGATTATTTTTTATTGTTTTGTGGGTGTTAGGTCTTATATTACTTATATATTTATTGAAAGTACCTGTACCAACGTTGTTGCAGCCTACGAGTGTAACGTCGCCATTGGCTGGACAGGTCATTGTTATTGACCCAGGTCATGGGGGAGTGGATGGCGGAGCAGATTACGGTGATATTCAAGAAAAAACGATCACGCTTCAGACATCTGTTTACTTGCGTGATTATTTACAAGAAGCAGGTGCGTTAGTTTATTTAACTAGAGAAGAAGATGTAGATTTAGCTCCTGAAGGTATGCAAGGATATTCAAAAAGGAAAGCCCATGATATCCGTGAGCGGGTTTCGTTTATACAAGACCATGAAGCAGATTTATTCGTTAGTATTCACTTGAACTCTGTGTTAAATGAAAGTTGGAGTGGTGCACAAACATTTTATTATCCTGAAGATGATGAAAACAAAGCATTAGCGCAATCGATTCAATCAAGACTTCAAGAATCAGTAGGTACGAATCGCCAGGCACTAGGAATTAATCAAATTTATATTTTAAAACATGCTAATACAACAGCAGCTTTAGTAGAGGCTGGTTTTCTATCACATCCTGAGGAACGTTCTTTGTTAGTGACGGAGGAATACCAAAGACGTTTAGCATCAGCAATGTACGAAGGTATTGTTGAATATGTCGTAGGACTGCAAAACGATGAAAATCAATCAAGCCAAATCACTGAGTGAAACTAAAATTTATGTTATACTAGCTGTGGCATTAAATTGAACACGACAAAAGGAAGGTGTCCTACTTGATTACAGAAGAGCGCGTTAGAGAACTATTAAAACCAGTTCAAGATCCGCATATACATAAAACGTTCGAGGAAACCGATGCAATCGAGAGCGTTAAGATTAAAGAGGATAAAGGTCACGTTAGTGTTAAAGTTGCATTAGCTGATCCTAATTCTGGAGAGCAATTGCAGTTACAACAAGAAATTGTAGGCATGTTGAAAAAAGAAGGAGCGACTACAGTAGGGCTTCGTTTTACTGAGCTCCCTGAAGAGAAACGTGATGCTTACATGTCAGAAGCGAATGAAGAGCAAGAAGCTAATCTGATCGGTCAAAAAGGCACAACGTTTATCTCGGTTGCAAGTGGTAAAGGTGGCGTTGGAAAGTCGACGGTTACTGTGAACTTAGCCATTGCCTTAGCTCGTTTAGGGAAAAAAGTCGGTATTGTTGATGCTGACATTTACGGGTTTAGCGTGCCAGATATGATGGGAGTCGAAAATCGTCCTCAAGTAAGAGGTGAAAAAATCATCCCTGTAGAGCGTTTCGGTGTGCAAATGATTTCTATGGGATTCTTTGTAGAAGATAACTCACCAATCATTTGGCGTGGCCCTATGCTTGGTAAGATGTTGACAAGCTTCTTTAAAGAAGTGGAATGGGGAGACCTAGATTACCTACTATTAGACTTGCCACCAGGAACAGGTGATATCGCTTTAGATGTACAAGAGCTACTACCATCATCTAAACAACTAATTGTATCAACTCCACACCCAACAGCTGCATTCGTAGCTGCGCGTGCTGGTCAAATGGCATTAAAAGCAGATCATGAACTCTTAGGTATAGTTGAGAACATGGCTTACTTTGAAAGTAACATTACCGGACAGAAAGAATATGTCTTTGGTGAAGGTGGCGGCGATAAATTAGCTGAAGTATTAAATACGGATGTATTAGGTCGCTTGCCATTACAGCAACCTTACGACGAAGAAGATACCTTTGCACCTGGAGTTTATCAAGAAGACCATCCAACAGGAAAGATTTTCTTATCCATTGCAAACCAAGTGATTAAAAGAGCTAAATAAAAGTTAAAGGTTTAGGCTTATTCAGCCTAAACCTTTTTTACTCTTGAAGGTCTTCTCCTTCACCTTCCATGCTTTGGCCTTCAGTTTCTTCGCCTCCTGAACCACTATTACTTTGTTCGTTAGACTCTTGTTCATCTGTAGATCCGCCACCTGATTGTCCTTCCATTTCTTGTGCAGCCTTTAATAATGATTCAACCATTTGAGCCTTAAATAGAGGGCTTTGTAATGTTTCTTGAATCGATTGTTCAAGGTGTTGTTTATATTCTTGGCTTTTTAAAACTTGTATGATCAATTCTTGAGCTTCATCTTCCTGAAATAAACTAATCATTTGTTCTTGGTAGTTAGAATCGTTCATTAGTCCTTTAATAATTTCTTGATCGTGTTCCCTTGTGGCTTGTATATAGGCTTGGACAAAAGATGGGTCATCAAAAAGACTGATCCAAAATTCTTTGCCTTCTTCACTTGAAAATGTTTGTTCAATAGCTTGGTTTACTGTTTCTGATTGAAGTACTAATTTTTGTTCAAGCTCTTCATCAGACAGAGCTTCTTTTAGAGCTTCTTTTCCATCATCTGTTTTCAATATATCGACAACCATTCGTTTAGTTGCTTCATAATCGGGAGATGATTGCTGGTCATCCCCGTTACATGCGGTTAAAAATATACATATGGTTAATACTAGCAATAAAGTGTGTTTTGCCATCTTAGATGCTCCCCATGATTGTGTCTCTTAGTACTTTTAATATTAGATGGATGTGAAAAAATATACATATTTACAGAAAGCAAAATTCTCCAAACCGTGATAAAATACGAGTGGACAAGATTATGAGTAAATAGGGGGAAGCATAGTGACGATCCGTGTATGGTTTAAATTCTTTATAACACTATTAGTGATCGGTGCAATATCAACTGTTATTACAAGCTTTTTTGTTTCTACACATGCTTATGAACCATATTTGAACCCATTTAGTGCATGGGAGATCTTCGGTGCAATCATTTGGTATTCAGGTTATGGCTTGGTATTTAGTGTAATTGCTCAAATGGGCTTTTTTGCATATTTAACATTGCACCAATTTGGTAAAGGCTTTTTTGGGCGTTTCTGGACACATGCTCAAGTTATAATGATAGGTTTTGTTCTTTTTGAATTAGTTTACTTAAGGTATCACCAAGAAGCTGGCCCTGAAGGTTTATTCCCTTATATAGTAGTGGCTACGATGATTGCGATTTATGGTTATGCAGTTGCGAAAGTGAAAGCAAAAGAAACACACCCACGTGCGTTTCTACCTGCTCTATTCTTTATGATTGTTGTAACGACAATTGAATGGATTCCAGCTTTACAGACTGGTGATCCGGAGTGGATTATGCTGATGGTTGTTCCTTTATTAGCATGTAACACATACCAATTATTAAAACTTCACCGAATCGTAGGGTTCAACAACCCAGAAGACACTGAAGCTAAGAAAAGTCAACAAACTAATTCAAAGCAAAACCAAAAAGGTCAAAAGAAAAAATAGTGTTAATCAAGAGGGGTAATATTCACGTTTGCAGGGGACAGAAGTTCTGTAACTGTTAAAAACTGATACCCCTCTTCTTTTTTGTTTTGAATTAAGCTCTCAATTACATCCGGTGTAACCGTTAAGTTGTCTTGTGCAAAGAACAGCATAATGTCCCCTTCATCAACTTGGTCGCTCAAATGCTGACTTACCTCTTCTGCTTCACTGTTATGTTTTACATTTGCATAAATACTCCAAAACACTGATTCATAACCCAGCTGTTGAATGGTGTCGATTACAAATTGGTCATACTCGTTTTCTGGTGGTCTAACATATGTTAGAGGTTCATACCCTAAGTTTGTAAGCACTGTGGTACCATTTTCTATATCTTCTTCGATATTTGTGGCAGACTTTTCTTTATACGGCTCATCATAAAAACCCAGTAACCCAACTTCGTGGTTTTCTTCAATAATAAGCTCAGCTAAATCCTCATTTCTTAAAGCCCATTCACCATTAATAAAAAATGTTGCTTGTACATTTTGTTGTTGTAAAACTTCTAGAATATCAATGATGACATCGTCGCCCCACTTTACATTAAACGTTAATGCAATTTCAGGTTCACCTTTCAAGCTTTTAGTAATAGCACCAGATGGAGTTGCGTCGGGAGATCCGACATTTAATACATATGTTGTAGAGAAATGTACAGATGTTATTGTAAGTAATATTAAAACGACAGCTAACATCCACTTCTTCCAACTTGTCCAATTTAGAGCAAAGAACATTGTTTACCCAACCTTTATTAGAAGTTTAGATTTCTGAAATATATATATGAGTAATTGCATAGTTTTAGAATGGTGATTATACATAAAGCGAAGTTAATTGGTAAAAATTAAAAATATAAAAGTAGAAGAATGGAAGTGAATGAAATGATTGGTTTAATGGTTAATGATCAAGAACAGAAGGAGCTTGAGTATCTGCTAAAAAGAGAAATGGATGAACTATTATACGATTTCAGTCACCATGACCTTGACCCACAAGTACAACAAGCTATTAAGGAACGTTACGCGCTTCTATTTAATATATATAAACGGTTCGCAAGTAAAAAGGAGTGTCTGAAGTATACTCCACACAAAAACTTATTTATGTTAAATAAAAAATTATAAAAAGGTATTGATGAACCTATAAGCATATGGTATATTTATTTTCGTCGTCAAAAGACACGACAAAAAAGCAAAAATCAAACGTCTAAAACTTTTAATAATAGTTATTGACACTTCATTTGATTAATGCTAAATTATTAAAGTCGCTTTTTTGAAAAGCACAAGACAAAAATTAATTAATAAAGTTGTTGACACCAATT
>NZ_AKIF01000054.1 GCF_000269905.1 Alkalibacillus haloalkaliphilus C5 | reverse complement strand
ACTTCTACAAAAATGGTCTAGGTTTAACAGAGATTGAACGATTTAAAGGTCATAGCGGATATGAAGGTATTATTTTAGGATTGCCAAATGCAACTTACCATTTAGAATTTACACGTCATGTTGATGGTAGCCCATGTCCAGCACCTACTAAAGATAATTTGTTAGTTTTCTATATTACAGACCAAGAAGAGATTAATAAAGTTGTAAGTCGCCTTAACGAAATGGGTTATGAAGAAGTTGAGCCTGAAAATAAGTATTGGAAAGAAAAAGGAATCACAATCGAGGATCCAGATGGTTGGCGAGTTGTCTTAATGAATAGATCATATGATTAAGTTAGGAGGTTTTGTATGGATGCAGTTTTTAAAACAAAAGAGGGAATTTTCAACTACCGTGTAGCTGGTGTGTTAATCCATAATGGTTGTGTACTTTTACATAAAGACAAGGAAGATGACTTTTGGGCTTTGCCAGGTGGGAGAGTAGAAGTGACTGAAGAGGCATCGAAGGCTGTCGTTAGAGAATTTAAAGAAGAGATCGATGTTGATTTACTGGTCGAAAGGTTACTATGGTCTGTTGAAAGCTTTTTTACTCACAGAGAATCTAGCTATCATGAAATTGGGTTCTACTTTAAAGTTCAAGGGATTGATAAGGGGAAGTTACCTCAACAAGAATTGTTTTTTGGACATGAAGGGAACAAAGTTTTAATTTACAAATGGATCCCATTAGATCAACTGAATGACTACACTGTAGAACCTAGCTTTTTAAAAGAAGAATTGAAAGATTTAAATTCTAGTTCGAAACATATTGTTGTGCACGATTGAATTTTAGGGAGGAGGTACACAATGTTCTCATCAAACAGAATATATTTAAGAAAAGTTGAACTGGGAGACACAGAGCTTTACCAGTCATGGCTAAATGATGTAGATGTCATGTATTCAACTAACCCTTCACTAGATGTTTATTCATATGAAGATACAAGAAGATTTGTAGAAAATGTACTCGTAAATTCTAACACTTCCAAAAGCTATATCATTGTAGAAAGAAATGGTGAAACTATAGGTATTACATCTTTAATTAACATGGATTATAAAAATAGAAACGCCGAATGTATTATTGATTTGGGGAACAAACAATATTGGGGGAAAGGTTATGCGAAAGAAGCATTGACCATATTGTTAAATTACGCTTTTATGGAACTAAACTTACACAGAGTTTCATTGAGGGTTTTTGATTTTAATGAGGCAGCAATACACCTTTATCAAAAGTTAGGGTTTAAGGAAGAGGGGCGTAGCAGAGAATCCTTGTATAGGAACGGTGAGTGGCACGACATGATCCACATGGGTTTGTTAAAGAACGAATTTAATAACTAGAATGGAGGTAGAACGATGAGTCATAGATTACAACAATGGAAAAATCCAATCGTTCTACTAGCCTCATTGGGACTTGCCAATGTTGGAGACTTTATATATCTTGTCGCTATTAATATTATTGTGTATCAAATGACTGAGTCAGCTACGGCTGTTGCGTTACTTTGGATCATTGGTCCATTAACGAACATTTTAACGAAATTTTGGACAGGTAGTTACATTGATTATCGAAGTAAAAGAAAGATTATGATTCAGACATACATAGCACGTGGTTTACTCATTATGTTGATACCACTAGCACTTAGTGTTGTTGTTATCTACATATTGTTAGTATCTCTAAGTATTGCAAAAGCCTTCTTTGGACCTTCTTCTATGACATACACAACAATGCTTGTTCCCATTGACATGCGAAAAAGATTTAACGCCATTCGATCCTTCACATCGTCGTCCGCCTTTATCATTGGTCCTTCCATAGGTGGTTTACTTATTTTATTAACGAGTGTTAACGCTGCACTATGGTTTAATGGGGTTCTATTTATTGTAGCTGCTTTACTTTTACTTAGATTACCTGATTTAGGCGAACGAGAAAAATCATCTATTCCTAAATTGACGGCTCACAAAATTAAAGAGGATTTCTTACTTGTACTAAAGTTCTTGAGTGAAAACAAATATATATCATTTATTTATATTACCTTTATTTTAATTATGGTTGCGACATTCGCGATGGATTCACAGGAAGTTGTCTTCACTCAACAAGTGATTGGTTTGTCTGAGTTTGAGTATAGTTTATTAGTTAGTATTACTGGTATAGGATCAGTAACTGGTGGAGTAATTCTATCAGTATTTTCAAAGCATTTTTCCTTAAGGTATATGATTGCTGTCGGTGTGATTATGTCATCTATTGGTTATCTAGTTTATGCTTTTTCGTGGTCATTTCTGTCAATTACGGCAGGGTTTATTGTATTAGGCTTTTTCCTTGTCTTTTTAAACGCAGGGATTACGACTTTTTACCAAAACAATGTTCCGGTTGAACTAATGGGACGAATTACGAGCATTATTCAACTCATCCAAAGTATTGCGCAAATTTCGCTTATATTAATAGTTGGTTTTTTAGGTGATGTCATCTCATTAAGAGTCACGATTGTAAGTCTTGCTTCATTAATGTTTATTTCTGCAGTGGTTTACAGTTTATTTATATTTAAACCGAACTATCAAGGTTGTTACAAAGAAGAAAAGGAAGGTGTATAAAATGAAAGCACTATTAGTAATCGATGCACAAAATGGGATTGTGAATTTTAAAGACTTTTCAGAGGAACTATCGTTGATTGAAAAGGTTATTCGAGCCTTTAAAGCTGAAAACCTTCCGGTTATTTTTATGAAACAAGTGGATGACATGGAGGAAAGTCCACTCTATAAAGACTCTTCAGGTTCAGATCTACATCATTCATTAAATGATTACGCTGATTATGTAGTTGAGAAGAAGACGCCCAGTTCATTTTACAATACAAAGCTTAGTGAAGTTCTTGATAAGTTAAATATAGATCATTTATATGTTACTGGGTTTAACACGGAGTTTTGTTGCATGTTTACAGCAATTTCTGCATTCGACAGAGGTTATAAAGTCACTTTTATTGAAGATGCCACAGGAACAGTTAACTCAGAAGAAGAATATGAAATGCCTGGTCTAGATATTCGAGATTTTGTTGGAACAGCTTTGCATTGGACAAATGCAATAGAGGTGTTGGATTACGAAGAGTTTGAAGAGGAAGGGGCACTTAGGTGACGCTTGATAAGTTAAAAAAAGAGTTATCGCATATAAATGAATTTGTCTATTTTGATGAAGATGATTACTTACGTGAAAAAGCTTCTAACTTATCAAAAGTAAATGAGTTGATTAAGGCAGCTGAACAAATGTTGAATTTTTGTAAGATAGAAGAAGATCAGTTCTTTATACAAGGAGCATTAGGTAATTTATATAGGGTGAGCGAATGTCCTAAACGTTCTATTTATTACCTAGAACAGTGCTATGAATACGCAGTACATCATAACGACCTCAAGAAGGAAATTGTTACACTTATACGTCTAGGTGAAGCGCAAAAATATGCTGATCAACATGAACGAGCGATAAATTTATTTAACGAAGCAATTCGTAAATGTAAATCATTTAATGAAACTAAATTCTTAGACTTTGCCTTACAACATAAAGGTAAATGTTTATTGGAATTAAAGCGATTTGAAGAAGCGGAAAGTTGTTTGCAAGACGCGTATGCATTAAGGTTGAGGAAAAATAGTGATGAGTTAATCAATTCAACAAAGAAGGCAATAGATTTGTTGAAGTTTTTAAAACAAGGGTAACCACTTTGATTAGGAATAGTTAAAAAGTAATAAAGCTACCTTAATGGATAGCTCTATTACCTAATAGTTATGCATTATGCTGCTACGACTTTAATGAATCAATATATTGTTTACCTTCTACT
This sequence comes from Alkalibacillus haloalkaliphilus C5, assembly GCF_000269905.1. Lineage (GTDB taxonomy): Bacteria > Bacillota > Bacilli > Bacillales > Alkalibacillaceae > Alkalibacillus > Alkalibacillus haloalkaliphilus_A. Next base: position 13,284 of record NZ_AKIF01000054.1, on the reverse strand, counting down.
AATGATAGACCTAATGTTTCCCTAGCTTTTTTTACGGCTTGTACATCATGCCCTTCTTCAATTAATTGTTTTAACTCGTCATTTATTGGTAGTTCTGTAGCATTTAATTGCTTAGAGACTTGTTCTAATTTATATTCAAGCCCTTTAGTTTTGTTTTTAAGCTGAATGGTTGTGATCAATAGATAAATGCTAACAAGTAATAAGATGCTTTCTATTAAACTAATTTCCATGAATAAGCACACACCTTTATATGTAAGTTGATCTTATTTTATCATAAAAAGTTAAACAATTTGAGGTTGATCGTCATGATTTGTTTAGTGTATGTGATGAAACTAATGTTGAGTTGTTGAGCTCTAGAAAACAGTTGTTAGATTTATTAGTTAGCTTATTTATAATTTCTAGAAGTTGAGACGAAGAGGGTAGTTTTGTCTCAGGTCTCTATTTTAGAATATGTATCTTGACTAACGATTATATCGTAATATAAGATATAATTGTTAGGAGGTAAAGTATGGAAAATGAAAATACTGCAATAGAAATAAATAAAAATTGGACTGACATTTATTATTTGCTGCACTACAGACATCTAGAAAATTTATCACACCAAGCGATTAGGCTATTACAACATATTAATAAGAGGGGTAATTGCTCAGTTAGTGATTTGGCGGAGTTACTAGGTGTTACTCATAATACTGCTTCTGAACATATAAAAAGGTTAACTAGCAAAGGATTAGTGATTAAAAAACGGAGTTCAAACGATGAACGAAGAGTTGTTATTTCATTAACTGATAATGGAGAGTTAGAACTTCATAAACATACACATTTAGATGAGTCAAAGTTGAATAAAGTTTTAGACAATCTATCTGTTGAGGAAAAAAATCAGGTTGAACAAGCTTTTTCTTTGCTTAGAGAGGAAGTAGTAAAGTGTTTTTCTTAACAAAAGTCATGGTATCAGCGATAATCATTGGTGCTGTAACAGAAGTAGCAAGGTACTTTCCTAAGTATGGTGGGATTATAGCAGCGTTACCATTAGTGAGCTTGTTAAGTTTATTTTGGTTAAGTGTACAAGGAGAGAAGATCACAAATTTAAGTAACTTTGCGCTTGGAGTATTATGGGGATTCCCTGCAACAGCAGTACTATTATTGGTAGTTGCTTTATCTTTAAGGCACACAATACCCTTAAGTATTTCTATTGGTTTGGGGTTAGTGTCTTGGTTTGTAGTGTTATACATTCAAGATATCTTGTTTAGGTCATGAATTTAAAATTAAAGGAGAACTTATATGTTAAACAAACAAGGTTTTGATTTATGGGCAAATGATTATGACAAAACAGTTCAAATTAGTGAAGAGAATAATGCATATCCATTTGCGGGTTATAAGGAAATATTAAATACGATTTATAATGAAGTGATGAGTCAAAAGGAATCTAAAGTGCTCGATATTGGCTTAGGTACTGGTGTTTTAGCGAGTAAATTGTACGATCACGGCCACCAAATAGACGGCATCGACTTTTCTTCTAAAATGATTGAGATTGCTAAGGGAAAAATGCCAGATGCTAATTTAGTAGAGTGGGATATATCAAATGGATTGCCGTCTGAAGTTATGGGAAATAAATATGACTTTATTATCAGCACCTATACGTTACACCATTTATCTTATCAAGATAAAGTTTCGTTTATAAAGCAGTTAGAATCAATTTTAAAAGAAAATGGTAAAGTGTTAATTGGCGATATCTCATTTGAGACACATGCAGCTCTTGATTCATGCTATGAAGATAATAAAGATTATTGGGACGAAGATGAATATTACTTTGTATATGAAGAATTAGCTTTATCTTTAGAAGCTGACTACAACGTCGTTTATAAGCAAATTTCTCATTGTGGCGGTGTGTTTATTATTACGAATAAATAAGCATTAAAGGCTTGGCAAATGCCAAGGCCTTTAATTTTTACACTTTACGAACTGGAATCCAGATCTCACTCACTTCATCTTTACTACTGACGATTTCAGGTGCTTCTGCGTGTTCATATTTTGATGAAGGGAACCATTCACTATAGATGCGTTGCCACGTCGTTTCAACAGCTTCCCAATCGCCTTCCACTTCAAAAATGGCCCAAGTGTGCTTAGGGACTTCTAAACGTGTATATGGGGAGGGCGTAGCTTTAGTCGTTGCAACTCCAAAGAAATAATCAATTTCACCTTCATTTTCATCCTCGTCATCACTTGTGTAATTGGTTAATACATGTAAAATTCCTGGTGGTTGTAAGTCGGAAAGCTCAGCTAGTTCCTGAATCGTATCATCAGTCGTCGTTTCCCAAAGTTTGACGACTTCGGGGTCTACATCATTGTCCTTTACTTTCATCCTTTGTTTAATCCCAACAATTGAAAAGGGTTTTTTCTCGATCATGCGTACATCCATTTCATTCACTCCTCTAACGGTTAGTTGGAAGGTCAACTTAGGATAAGATTTTAACGAGTAGCTCTGTTCTTTTATCTCAGACGGCATAAAACCATGAACTTGTTGGAAAGCTCGAGCAAAAGAATTAGGCGATGAGTAACCATATTTCAAGGCGATATCGATAATTTTGTTCGAACCACTTTTTAACTCCATAGCAGCCAGTGTCATCCGTCTTCTCCGAATGTATTCTGATAATGGAATTCCTGCTAAAAATGAAAACATTCGTTTGAAGTGATATTCTGAGCATTGAGCTTTTTGAGCTACTTGGCTATAGTCGATCTCGTTATCTAAATGTTTCTCAATATAATCTATAGCTTCATTCATTTGTTTTAACGAATCCATACAATCAACCTCCCAATAACTAGAGGATATCAACATACTAAAAAAACTCCGCACATTTTGTGCACGGATATGTGAGGTGTAATTCAATTCACATAAAAAAGTGATATCTTAACTAATAATACTATATGCTATACTATAATTAACAAAACGTAAGTGGTTTGAAGGAGTAATATGATGAATCTATTAATAGAATACCAGTGGGAAATCTTTATTTCATTAGAAGTATTATCTTTAGTTGCGTTGCTTTTATTTGGTATTATCCGTTATTACCTTGGGCATAAACAAAAAAGTTTAGTCTTTATTTTGTTATTTATCGTATTATTAGTAATCGAAGCATTTTTAGGAATCATCATCTATCAAGAAACAGGTGAATTCTCAACCTTTCAATTAATAATCTTAATTTTTGTAGTTTATGCATTAACTTTTGGTATTAATGACTTCCGCAAATTAGATCGTTGGATGCGTAAGAAGTTTGGGGATTGGCGTGGGGTAGATCTATTGACGGAGAAAGATTATGCCATAATGGAACGCCAAAACGATCCTAAATATGTAGCTAAAGTTAATCGTAGAAGTGCTATGGTTCATTTAATTATTTTTGTCATTGTTCAAGGTTACTTTTGGTCTCTTGGAACAGAAAGTTTTGAAGATATGGTAGGTTATCTAACAGACTTATCTTGGTTTGAAGCAGGAAATTATGAAAATTCACCATACCCGAGTGAGACGTTGTATAGTATTGGTATGTTATGGATTGTCATTTTTGTCATTGATTTTATTTATTCTTGGTCTTATACCATTTTTCCAAATTCGAAGTCTTAATAACTTCTTGCATATAGACGAATAGAGGGGGAGAACCGTGGATGGTCAATATTATGTTGGTTGGGGGACTCTTGCATTAATTAATGCAGGATTGGCCCAAGGGAAAAATCGTTCGGGTCTTAATTGGTTTCTTGCATCAATCTTTTTAGGTCCAATAGCAACTTTTATTCTATTAATTTTTGAGAAATTGCCAGCAGGTGAAAATTATTAGAACTCGACTGTACTTTTACAGCCGAGTTTAATTTTTGACACCTCTCCAAAAAACACTCCATATATCATTTAAATATTGGTCTAACTCTGAGTCTCTAAGTGAGTAGTAACGAACGTCTACATCTAAATTATAAAAGATAAACAAGTAATTTTTTAGAACAACACGACTTGGTAGTGTTGGGTCAATTTCTTGGTTAGATTGTCCTAGCTCAACAATTTTGATCAAAGCTGATTCGAGTTGTTCTTCACTTTTCTTTATTAATGGTTTAATTTGAGCTTCAACTTCGTAAGGTGTAAATAAAACAAATCGGTAAAAGAATTCACCTAAAAATTCGAGTTGGTATTCATTAGTATAAGCTTGATGTAATACATTATAAAGTGTATCTTTAGAAGATTGACCTTTTTTTTGATCAATTGTTTTTAGAACAAAGTCAACATACTCTTCAGTCACTTGCTTAACGGCGCTATAAAAGATGGCGTCTTTATTTTTAAAGTGGGCATATAGTGACGGCTTCTTAATATTAACTTGCTCGGCAATTTTGGTCATGGACGTTGCTTCATAACCATATTCAGAAAAAAGTTGAATGCTCTCTTTTATAATTTGTTCTTTTTTACCCATGTTTGTCACCCTTTTCTTATATTAATAGGTGTGCTAAAATGATATTATAAATACAACCTACCGTTTGTTAGGTTATCTTGATTTTATCATAACATGGTAAGGAGGAAAGATAAAGATGCTAGAATATATTTGGTTAAGTTTGACGGCGTGGTTTATGGGGTTCTTTCCTCTGTTTGAAATATATCTCGCAATTCCAGGGGCCATGACGATGGGGTTAGATGTTGTATCGGCGATCATTTGGTCGAGTCTCGGTAATTTTATAGCGATTCCTTTAATTGTGGTCTTTTATAATCAATTGTCAAAGATTAAAAGGTTAAATAAATACTTTATTAAACTATCAAAATCTAAATTTAGTCACCGTATAAGTCGAAATGGCTTTACGTTTATACTATTTGCAACACCAATTATAGGGGCTTGGGCTGTCGCTGTTATTGGAAAGTTTGTAGGAATGGAAAAGGGTAAGCTTCTCGTTTCATCAGCTATTAGTATTGGTTTATATGGTGTGATCTTAGGCGTGTTAACCGAATTCGGGATTAATACTTTTTTTAGTTAATTAAACCTAACGACCGTTTGTTTTGTCCGATTGACAATTCAGCGACTTTAAGAGATAGTAATGGTGAGAACAAGCTTCTCATTTAAAATTGAATGAGCCTTATGGTGCTTTAAAAAGCTGAAAAAGGGAAGGTTGGTGCAAGTCCAACGCGGTCCCGCCACTGTAATGAGGAGACATATAGAAGATCCACTGTTCAATGAATGGGAAGGGCTATATGTTGATGAATCTGAGCCAGGAGACCTGCCATAAGGAAGAACATGAATTCCTACGGGAGATAGGAGGGTGTTACGTCATGAAAGACAACCATTATGGTGTGGTTCCATGATTAAGGTTAATCCTCACTCAAAGTATATTAATTTAGGAGGTTAACTGTTGGAACCAATTCCTGTAAGTTATTCGAAGATGAAACAGACGAAGCTTGTATTGCCACCAGATACAAACCATTTAGACACAATTTTTGGTGGGAAAGTATTAGCATTTATTGATGAAATAGCAGCATTAACGGCCATGAAACATTCAAATGCCGCTGTTGTAACTGCGTCGATTGATTCGGTGGACTTTTTATCATCTGCAAAAGTAGGCGATGCGTTAACGTTAGAAGCGTTCGTCACAAGAACTGGGCGTACTTCAATGGAAGTGTATGTGAAAGTTTACGCTGATGATTTATTACGAAGACATAAAGAATTAACGACAGAGTCATTTCTAACAATGGTTGCTGTTGATCAAGATGGTAAGCCTACTCAAGTGCCTGAAATTATTCCTGAGACCGAAGAAGAGAAAAGATTATATGATACCGCACTTGCTCGTAAAGAACATCGAAAAAACCGGTCATCACTAAGATAAAAGAGACCCAGCTAACTAAGTTTAGCTGGGTTTGTTAAAATTATTGGAGTAACCTAAACATAAAATGCGCAGAAAAGTATCCAAGCCCTATTATTAAAGTTGCGAATGTCACAATCGTACTATACTTCAAATACGGCTCTTTTAAATAGCTTCTCAAATTATTTCCCTCCATGTAAATGTTAAGTCTACCATAACCTACCATATTTAAAAATTATAGTAGTAAAATTTGTGGAAATTTGTGTTAAAATTTAAATAAGTATTTCGGTGAAAGTGGTGGTTATATGCTATTAACAGTAGATATAAAAGAGGCCAAGTATAATGAGAATCAGGTAGTGTTAAGTGACATTCAATTTTCTATACCTGCTGGTAGCTTAGTAGGTTTAATCGGCCCAAACGGAGCTGGGAAAAGTTCCATTATTAAGTCGATTATTGGTGTTATGCCAGTATTTGAAGGAGAAGTCGATTATAAGGAATACTCATACATACCAGAGAGACCTATTTTTTATGATGGGTTAACATTGTGGGAGCATATTGAGTTTTTATATTCGACTTTATCAGTTGATGAAGGTGCTTTTTTCGCTGATGCAGAAATCTTATTAGAGAAGTTAAAGTTGTCGAGTGTTGTGCATGATTTGCCTAATTCTTTCTCTAAAGGAATGCAGCAAAAAGCGATGATGGTGTTAGCTTTTTTAAGAAAGCCTCATTTGTATATTATTGATGAACCTTTTATGGGATTAGATCCGCAAGCCATTAACTTATTTCTTCAACTAATTAATCAAGAAAAAGAACGAGGTGCAGGCGTTTTATTATGTACTCATGCTTTAGATACAGCTGAGAAGATTTGTGATGAGTTTGTTTTGTTATCTAACGGTAAAATACTAGTGCAAGGTGAATTACGAGCTGTTCAAAAAGAAAGTCGACTGGTCGGCGGTTCGTTATTTGATTGCTTTAATATATTAACTGAGCGTGACGCTTATGGTGGCTAACCAATTGTTTAGAGAAAGGTTGAAGCAAGACTTTCAAAGACAGTTGAAAATTGTTCGGACTGTTATTGATTGGACAACAATAGTTTACCTCATTTTACCTTTGGTCACGATTTTTATGTTAGATGTTTGGATCAGCCCCGGTCAATACTGGAGTGAAGATATTCCTTTTTATGGTGTAAGTCTATTGATATTGCTTTTTTGTTCTAGCGGCAGTATTAGAACTTATCTGTATGAAGCGGATTTATTGTTTTTGATACAGCGACCTGATCTTATGAAGCGTTTGCGTTTATATAGTTTTGGGCTATCAGTCGTGAAATCGGCTACGCATATCTTAATGGTCCTACTTTTGTTTTTGCCAGTACTTCTCGTCATTTATGAACTTAAAGTAATGGATTTCATTTTTCTGATGCTGCTATTGATGGGATATAAAACAACAATATTGTTCATTAGGAAAAGGTTTAACCATGTAATAATTAGTGTACTCATGTCTTTCATTGTTTTAGGTTTAGTTGGGATGACTTTAACTTTTATCTCTCCAGCAGTATATGCGGGAGTTTGGGTAGTCCTTACTTTCATTACAGGTTACTTATTTATGAAAATGGACTATAAACGTCGCTTACTTAAAGAAATAGAAATGGATAATCACTTAAGAAATAGATTGATAAACATGATCTTTCATATGTCGAATGATGTGGAAGTTGATATGAGAACTAAACCGATGAAGAGGGTTAGGCTAAGGTCTAAGAGACTATTTAAGAAGAGGACAGAAGAAAATGTTTTATTAGAAATTCTAATTAAATCTGTCATAAGACATTATAAGTATATCGGATTTTATCTACAAATTATGCTAGTAACACTGTTTGTTATTATAATCGTCCCATCTTATTGGTTTGTTGCTATTATTTATATTAGTTTTATAGCTTTTATCCACTCTTGGTTTAACAGTGTATATAACCAACTAGTTTCTAGTGATTTTTTCACTGTAGTACCGTATTCGTATTCTAAGACGATTTTTGCGAAGAAGCGGTTTAAAAGATGGATGACGCTTCCGTCAATTATACTTGTAACGTTAGTATTAACGGCTAAAATTTGGTTGTAATTGGAGTGTGTTAAGATGTCGATTCTATTTTGTTTACTTCATACCTTTGAATTAGGCGTGAAATGATCAGCTAAGTTTGTAATTTGTAATACGATGAAATTAGATTTTAAAATTAGTAGAGAAGTGGTGAAGTATTGATGGGGAAAAGTGAAAGTGTTGTACTGACTAATATGTGCATGGTTTATGATGGTGAATACATATTAGTTCAAAACCGTATTAATAAAAGTTGGCCAGGGCTGACGTTTCCAGGTGGACACATAGAACGAGGAGAGTCATTTGCTGATTCGGTCATTCGTGAAGTTTATGAAGAGACTGGTTTGACAGTTAAATCACCAGTTCTTTGTGGTGTAAAACAGTTTAAGCCAAAGGATGCTGATCGTTATATTGTTTTCTTTTATAAAACAGATCAATATGAAGGCGAATTGACTTCTTCTGATGAGGGGGAAGTCTTTTGGATCAAAAAGGACGAGCTAAGGGATTATGAGTTGGCCAGTGATTTTGAGAGTATGGTAGAAGTGTTTGATTCTGAACAGTTAAGTGAGTTTTTCTATAATGAAAATTTTGAGATGGAGTTATTATAGGGTTATTTTGGAGGGGTTAAAATGGAGATTACGTTCGACCGTCCATTTATAGCAACGCAAAAGTTCTTAAATATTAAACAAGGTAATGTTCCAATAGGTAAGATGAGACGTTGGGTTCGTCCACCTAAAGAAAGACCTTCAACCAACCCTCAATATGACGTTAACATTGAAGTGTTAGGATCCACTGATTATCAGATTACACAACAGTCATTCTCTGTCCGCGAAGGTTACTATTGGGAGCTTCGTCAGGACAATCAAATAATATCATCCATCACTAGTTCAAAAGGATTGAAAGAAAAGCATCGAGTCGACTACCATTTTAACGAATCTGTTCTAACAATCGAAGCAGATTGGAGTATGAAGCCTGAAGGAAAGATCTTGATCGATGACCGTGAAGTGGGAAGGACACTCGGGGGAGGTTTTTTAACTAATCGCCATTTCTTAGTCGAAATTGACTCCACATCTGTACAGTTGGATCCGAATTTAGTAGCGGGTATCGCCTATACGTTTTGGTGTTCGAATAATCGGGGTTAAAATATAGTGATAATTAAATATAGTTAGGTGTAAACAATGATACAAAGCAAAGAAGAAATAATAAGAATCGCAAGTAAGTACGGCTTACGTCTAAAAGAAGCATCCATTTCGTTTAATCAATCTGGGTTAGATTTTTTAGTGGTAATGGCGGAGGACCATCATGGTGACAAGTGGATTCTTCGTATTCCTTGACGAGAAGATGTTACTTCAGGTATTCAAAAAGAAAAAGCAATTCTTGAAGTCGTTAAGCCAAATGTTAACTTCCAAGTTCCAAACTGGGAAATTGAAAATCATGAACTGATTGCATATAAAGCTTTAACAGGCGTACCTGCAGCAACAGTCAATCAAGAGAAACAACAATATGATTGGGTGATGGACCCGGAACGTGTAAGTGAGACGTTTACAACATCATTAGCAAAAGTCATGACATCGTTACATCAAATTCCGTTAAGTAAAGTTGAAGAACAAGGCCTTGAAGTGAAATCGATTGAACAAGTACGTTCTGAAATGGAAACACGTATGCATAATGCAAAAGCTGAATTCGGTGTGGCCGATCACCTTTGGAAGCGTTGGCAAAATTGGCTTAATAATGATTCAATTTGGCCCGATTATACAAGTTTTACTCATGGTGACCTTCATGCAGGACATATTTTAATTGCTGAGAAAGAAAATGTTACGGGTTTAATTGATTGGACTGAAGCTAAAGTAGCGGACGTCTCAAATGATTTCGCAGGTCATTTAAAAACACATGGCAGTCAGGAACTAGGTATGTTAATTAACGCATATGAACGAGCAGGTGGATGTGTATGGCCAAAGATGAAAGAACACGTTGTTGAACTAACTGCTACTTACCCAGTGGATATTGCTGAGTTTGCTCTTAAATCTAATATTGATGAATATAAACAAATGGCTAAGGAGTCATTGAACTTATAAATAAGGAGAGCATAATACTGGCTCTCCTTATTTTAGCACTATTAACGACAATAAATGACCAAAGATTGTCGGGTTAACTATTTCAACTCCTGTTATCGTATTAGTTGAGGAGGGATTGTGTGGATTTTATTAATAGAATGAATCAAGGTATTAAGTATGTTGACCGTCATCTTACAGAAAACATTGACTTTGGAGAGTTGGAACGTATCACACTTTGCTCAGAGTATCATTTTAAAAAAATGTTTTCTTCTCTATCAGGCATTCCGTTGTCTGAGTACATTAGACGTAGGCGGTTAAGTTTAGCGGCATTCGAATTAACTAACACCAACTTACGTGTCATAGATATTGCTTTAAAGTATGGATATAATTCGTCAGATTCGTTTGCAAGAGCTTTTCAAAAGGTTCATGGGATTACGCCATCAGAAGCTAAGAAAGATGGGTATTCACTTAAATCTTATCCACCAATGACTCTTCAATTATCAATTGTAGGAGGAAATGAGATGGAGTACAGAATTGTTGAGAAAGAAGCGTTTAGTATTGTTGGGCTAAAAAAGAGAGTGCCCATTATTTTTGAAGGAGTTAATCCAGAGATTGCCTCAATGTGGGAAAGTTTAAATGAAGACATGATAAAAAGCTTAAAAACTTGTCTAACATTGAACCGAGAGGCTTAATTAGTGCGTCTACTAATTTTTCTGAAGGAAGAATGGAAGAGAAAGGTGAACTTGATCATTATGTAGGAATTGCAACTACACAGGAGTCAACAGGTTCATTCTCAGAATTAGCTGTTCCAAAATCAAGTTGGGCTGTGTTTAATGTTGAAGGTCCTTTTCCAGAAACCTTGCAGAATGTTTGGGGGAGAATATACTCAGAGTGGTTTCCATCATCAAATTATGAACAGGTTGAAGGACCGGAAATTTTATGGAATGAAGAAATGGATTTATCATCGCCAAAATTTAAGAGTGAAATATGGATTCCAGTTAAAAAATCATAGCAATAGAAATGGGAGACGTTCAAAGGTGAACGTCTCCCATTCTCTTTCAAGGGAAAAAGGGGAATACAGCTTAATGAATATTTATATGGTTATTTACCCGTTAATTTTTGAGGTGAAACATTTTTAAACAAAAAAAATCCTTACTTTGTACGGTTATATTGATTTTAGTATAAATATTAATTACAGTATTTTGATCATTAGTATTACCCTTTAACGATTACGGCAACCATACTGACAGGTAAGGGCGTAAAACTACGGTGTAAGGTATATGACTATGGATCCACGGGTTACCGATTATAACCCAAGCTCCTTTTATTTTGGATGAAAAAAGAAAACTTGGCTCGCTGCCAAGTTTTCCTGCGGTTAGTGATGATTCGGATTTATGTCTTCGAGGTTAAAGCCCCTGAATGTAATTTCTTTTTCTAGTAGGTTAATAAAATCCTTAGATAAGTTAATCTCAACCGCTTCATGATAAGCGTTAATTAATGTTGAATCATCTAAGTTAGCCAATGGTTTCTCCCCCTAGCTCTTTACTACTACAAAACATATACCCACATATGTAATGTTCAAACTTGATTCAGATGAATTTTTACCCACAAATTATAGTATACACAATGTATATGAAATTTCTAGGGGTTTGTCCAGTTTTTTTGTATTTTTTTATAATTGTTAACACTTTGTAAAGGTAAAAGGCCAAAAATCGACATTAGTTAGTCAAAATGTTCTTTATAACGTCCATGATACATAAACAAACTCCTCAAGTAGACAATAAAAGTATCAGTGTGTTTATATGGAAGTAATAAAAGGAAAAGTAGGGATATGATGACGAACTTTGGTTGGAACTTAAAGAATAGCTATGCTGAGCTACCGAATATATTTTACAGCGAAGTTGAACCAACACCAGTGGAATCTCCTCAACTCGTGTTTCTAAATGGAGGTTTAGCTGAGTCATTGGGGTTAGACCCTCAAGCTTTGCAGTCAGAAGAAGGTGTTGAAATCTTTTCTGGAAACAAAATTCCTGAAGATTCCAAGCCGATTGCACAAGCATATGCAGGCCATCAGTTTGGTCATTTTACCATGTTAGGGGATGGCCGTGCCCATTTGTTAGGTGAACAAAAAGCTCCTAATGGTAAACGATATGATATTCAGTTGAAAGGTTCTGGGCCAACACCATATTCAAGGCGAGGTGATGGTCGAGCGGCATTAGGGCCGATGTTAAGAGAATATATTATGAGTGAAGCGTTGTATGCATTAGGTATTGCTTCAAATCGTAGTCTTGCGGTCGTTGTAACAGGTGAACCAGTTTATCGCGAAACTGTATATCCTGGTGCCATTTTAACGCGTGTATCAGAAAGTCATCTTCGTGTCGGAACGTTCCAGTATGCACGTCAGTGGGGGACTGAAGATGATTTGAGAAAGTTAGCTGATTATGCGTTGGAGCGACACTTCACAGGTTATGAAGAAGTTGAGAATCGTTATTTATATTTGTTAGAAGAAGTTGTGAAAAGGCAAGCTAAAGTCATAAGTCAATGGCAATTAGTCGGTTTTATACACGGTGTCATGAATACAGATAATATGACGATAAGTGGTGAGACGATTGATTACGGACCGTGTGCTTTTATGAATGCTTATGACCCTGAGACAGTGTTCAGTTCAATTGATGAGCAAGGCCGTTATAAATATGGGAACCAGCCACGAATTGCGATGTGGAACTTAGCGAGACTAGCAGAAAGTTTACTTCCTATTATGAGTGATGACCCTGAATCGATGGTCGAAGTTGCCGAAAAGACGGTTTATCAATTTATAGAACTTTATAAAGAGCATTGGATGGAAGGCATGCGTTCGAAGATAGGTTTGTTCAACGTTGAAGAAGCAGATGAGACGTTAATTGATGAATTGTTAACGTTAATGAAAGACCATGAAGCTGATTTCACGAACACGTTTCGCTCATTAACATTAGGAAAACTTGAAGGAATGGATCTATTCGATTCAGAAGGGTTTACGAACTGGTATGAAAAATGGCAAGAACGCTTAAGGCGACAAGATGAATCAGGCGAACAGTCGAAGGAATTGATGAAGCAATCTAATCCATCAGTTATTCCGCGGAATCATCGAGTGGAAGAAGCATTAGAAGCTACGGAAAATGACGGTGATTTAACGGTGATGGAAAACCTTCTACGAGTTCTTTCTAAGCCTTACGCATATACACCAGACCAAGAAGAATATACCAAATTGCCGCCAGAATCTGATGATGATTACAGGACATTTTGCGGGACATAAGTCTAGTATCTTAAAAAAGGTTAGGAGTTTTCCTCCTAACCT
>NZ_AKIF01000053.1 GCF_000269905.1 Alkalibacillus haloalkaliphilus C5 | reverse complement strand
GGCTGCTAAAAATTATGGGTTAGAAAGCTTTCTTATTCAAACTGGGCGCGAAACGGTTATGGATGCTATTGATTTAGCGAAGAAGCAGTATGAGTTTTATGAATGGAACTTATCAAAAATCGAACTTCTATCTGAAGTGATCCATAAAAAATACGATGACTTCATGATTGTTAACGAAAAAGGTGAATCGTTAATTGACGTGTGGGATACTTTCTCTAATTGTCCTATCGATGAAGAGAAGGTTGTCAGTATAACGAAAGAAGTTCCGATAACGAACAAAATTAATTGGCGTTATTATGTAAAAGAGAATGAACAAGTCGATATAAAAATAGAGACGTTAGAAAATAATGGTGAATATTATTTTCTTTTAAGTTTCTTTAGAAATAATGACTTATTAAGCCAACTTCCTTGGGTTCAGAAGGTCGAAATTAAACAAAAGCCGACAGTGATTGCAGAGAGTGAAGCTATGAGTGCCGTTATGCGTGTGATTCATAGTGGTTTAGAGACGCATAATTTATTCTTCTTAGTTGGTGATCCTGGAACAGGTAGAGGGTTGTTAGCTCAATATATGCATGACTTAAGTCAAACGGGTAAAACATTTCTCGAAGTTGATTTAAATCGTTGCCAGTATGAGTACTTAGATGAGTTGCTAGCATCACATGTAGGAACGATCTATTTACGTCATGCTTCTCAACTTGCTAAAGAACGTTTTGATATATTAAGCCGTTTCTTAAATAAAGCTATTGAAGCGAATATTAAGATTGTCATTTCTGTAACGGAATCCTTATTGCACCGTTTTGATTCTAAGTTATCTTATAAAGCGTTAGAAATTTTTGTTCCTTCTATTAATGAGCGTGTAGAAGACTTGAAGGGGTTATTAACATTATTTGTTGCTCATTTTCATCAAAATTTAGGGACAAGTGTAATTAAAGTTCAAAGTGATGTTGTTTTAGAATTAGCTAAACATGATTGGGCTGGGCAAGTGAGAGAATTAAGATCATTCATTCAAACCGTTGTGTTAGCTGAAAAGGGATATGTACTAAAAGCCGGCCATGTTAACAGATACTTAAAAGAAAAGCGTGAGTCACGATCTAAGTCAATTTATCAATTAGAAGGCACGCTTGAAGACATAGAAATTCAAGTCATTGAATCAGTTTTAGAAGAAGAGAATTATAATCAGTCAAAAGCTGCTAAAAGATTAGGCATCAATCGTTCGACGTTATGGCGCAAATTGAAGAAAGCTTAATTGTTCATAATATGTTACACTGGAAAACATGTGGTTTTTAATTAGATAATTAGTTCTATTTCTAAAGTCTTTGTTTGGTAGTAGAATTTGTATATAGAAATAAAAAATGTCGAAGTCTTAATAATTATGCGTGTAATCTGAGCCAAAAGTATTGTTAGGAGGCCCGTAACATGAGTGGTTATGATCGGGATCAAAATCAGTTGATATTAACCCCTGAAGAGTTTGTCGAAGGGTATCAATATATAACAGAATATATAAGTGATGGAGTGCCTTTAAGAGATGTACTAATTAAAGCGATTAAATTTTTCGAACTGCGTTTTGAATCGTCTAGAGGTACGATCATGTTGTTAGATGAAATGGGTACACATTTTTCAGGTGGCGTGACTCATAGTTTACCTGAAGAAATGATGAACCATTATACGGGAATCGAGCTGTATGAAGGTATGGGTACTTGTGGTACGGCGGCTTGCCGAAAAGAACTTGTCGTAACGCCGGATATTAGTCAAGATGAGAAGTGGGACTCTTTTCGAAGTGCTGTTGAAGAGTTAGGGCTTAAATCGTGTTGGTCAGTTCCAATTTTTGCGTCTGAAAGCAATAATGTTGCAGGCGTATTTGCGATGTATTCAACAGAGGTAAGGGAACCGAGTCAAGCGGAAGTAGAGACTATTGAATCTTTTAAAGAATTAATTAGTTTAATCGTAACTAACTATATAGAAGTTAATCAACGTCATGTTAATTTACAAGACTCGTATAAAGACCCAGAGAAAGTTAATTGGCCTTCAACGCTATCAGATCGTGAGAAGTATATGTTTATGATTCGTCGTGGAATTGAAGAAGGTCAAATTCGTCCGAACTATCAACCGTTAATGAGTGCATGTGATAAAGTGTATGGCTTTGAAGTGCTCGTTCGTTGGCCGCACCCTGAACAAGGAACGATTCCGCCGAATAAGTTTATCCCTTTTGCGGAAGAAGAAGGGTTTGTCGATGAAATTGATCGCTACGTCTGTGAATATGCATGTAGAGAAATGAAACAGTTAATGGATGCGTTAGGGCAAAAGTTTATTATGTCGGTGAATGTTTCGGCTAAACATATTGTTAAAGGTCATTATGTGGAAGAGCTGAAGGCAACTTTAGAGAGAACGGGATTCCCTGCTGAATTGTTAGCAGTTGAGATCACAGAATCGTCTTTAGTTATTAATTTAAAAGAAGCAGCGCAAGTCATTGAGCAATTGCGAGAATTAGGCATTCAAGTATGGGTTGATGACTTTGGGACAGTCTATTCGTCTTTAAATTATTTAAGAAACTTACCGTTAGATTTAATTAAGTTGGACGGTTCTTTTGTGAAAAATATTCATGAAAGTCATGTAGACAGCACGATTTGTGAGACGATTATTAATTTGGCTCATGACTTAAATTTGCAAGTTGTTTCAGAAGGTATTGAGTATGAAGAGCAGTTTAATACGTTAAAATCTATGGGGTGTGAGTACTTCCAAGGTTATCACTTCCAAAAGCCGATGAGTTTAGATGAAGTGAAGCAATATATTGCGACTGTTAAAGTACTTGATCAAGAAAGTTTAGCTTAATAAAAAGCAGTTCAATGTAGGAGATATCCTTTCATTGAACTGCTTTTTGTTTATAGCTTTTTAATAAACCATGTATCCATTGTACCGTGGTCTGATCCGTCTAACGGTTGTTGGAGTTGTTCAAAGCCAAGTTGGGTATACAACTGATTAGCGACATGTAAAATTTCCATCGTCTCTAAATAACAATGCGAGTAATGTTGTTTTGCGTATTCAAGTGCCACTTCCATTAACTTTTTGGATAGTCCTAGTCCTTGTGCATCTGGTTTGATGTATAGCTTTTGCAACTCGCCGATGTTGTCTTGGAAAGCCCCAATGCCGACACCCCCTAACACGTCATTTTCGTCATTAACGACAACCCAATATTGTGCTTTTGATTGTTTGGCATAATGTTCAGTTAAGTTGCTTAACTCTGGGTCATAGTAAGCTGTTCCTGGAATATCTAAGTTAAACGATTCTAATGATTGCTTTATAATACTTTCCATAGCTTTGTTATCTCGTTTTTCAATCTCTCTTATATGCATGATATCATCACCTAGCTCATTGAACTTTAGTCTCATTTTACTCTTACGTTTTACTGACGACAATACACTTTGGGAATATTTTTTCTATTATGAAATTTACACTTCGGTTATGTTAAAATAGTCATAAGAAATAGAGGGAGTTCTAGGGGGATTGAGCTATGAGCTTTACAAGATCGGTTACGATAGATGCGCCAGTTGATCAAGTTTTTCGTGTTATCTCAAAGTATGAGTATGCCGTTTCAAAGCTAGATCATATTATTGATTTAAAGCTAGATCAAGAGGAAGTGACAGAAGGGACGAAAATTACTGAAACACGTCATATTAAGGGTCAAAATATTAACAACACGTGGGAAGTAACAGAGTATGAGCCGAATCAACGGTTTGTCGTAAAAAGTGAGCAAAATAAACTGTATTTAACGTATCGTTATACATTCACAGAGGAAGATGGTCATACGACGGTTAATTTTGATGGAAATATTGCAACATCAGGTTTAAGAAATCTAATTTACAAACCTTTAATTAAAAAGATTATAATTAAAGAAGATGGGGAACATTTAAATAAAGTAAAAGCCTATATTGAAGAATTGAATGAATCAAATTAAGGAGGCAATATTTTGGCGAAACTGTCAGATGCTGATGTTCAAAGTTCGTTGGAGAAGTTAACGGAATGGGAGCTTGTGGAAGGTAGGACGTTGAAGCGGCAATACCAGTTCGATGATTATTTAGTTGGTGTTGATTTCGTTAGACAGGTTGCAAATCAAGCTGAATCAAAAGATCACCACCCATACATCGTTATTGATTATAAAACGGTAACAGTCAAATGGACATCTTGGGATGAAGGTGGATTAACAGAAAAAGATACGACTTTAGCAAAATATTGTGATGAGTTATATGACGTCAAATAGAAAGAAACAGCACCTAGTCTGGCTGAACTAGGTGCTGTTTTAGTTTTAGCTTACAGCTTGTGATTCATCTAATTGATCTTGGGATTTTCTCCGCTTTCTTCTCTTTCTACCTGATTTTGACCCTTTGAAAGTGAAGAGTTTATATACAGCTGGAATTAAAACTAATGTGATGAACGTGGAGAATAGTAAGCCAGCGATAATAACAGTTGCCATTGGAGCTTGATAGTTTCCTCCAGCACCTGTAGCTAGAGCTAACGGTAACATTCCACCTACTGTCGTTAAACTCGTTATAAAAATAGGGCGAATACGATTTTTACCAGCTTCAACTAGGGCTTTCTCTACAGAATAATTGGAACGTCTTAATTGGTTTGTTCGGTCAATAAACAGGATGGCATTGTTAAGCACTATTCCAATTAACATAACAATTCCCATTGCAGATAAAACACTTAATTCACGTTGTGTAATAAACAATCCAAGAATGACTCCGACAATTGTCATCGGAATAACAGACATGATAATGACTGGATGGAACAAGTGATTAAACTGAACAGCCATAACCAAATACACAAGGAAAATAGAGATTGCTATAATAATAAGCATTTCTTGCATAAGTTCTTGTTGTTGTTCCAAATCTCCTGCAACAGATAGGCTGTAACCGTTAGGGGTGCTATAGTCATCTAGTAAGCTTTGGATATCACGATTAATTGAGCCTAAATCTCTTCCTTCGATATCTGCAGTAATCGATGCAAATCGATCGCCATCAATGCGGGAGATTTGATTAGGGACCTCTACTTTGTTAAGTTCGATGAAATTTGAAAGGCTTTGTTCACCATCTTGAGTCGGTATTTCTAAATCTAAAAGGTCTGCTTGAGTTGTTGTAGCGTCACTCCATCTAACATTAATTGGCATATCGTCATTGCTAATAGACATCTCACCGATATTCATTTGCATGAAAGATTCCTCAATCAATTGTTTAACTTGACTATGCGTTAAACCTGCATCCATAATGGCATCTTCATCTAATTCAATAACTTCTTCAACCGAGGTTCGGTCAATTGAGCTACTCGCATTTACAATTCCATCAACTTCTTCTAATTCATTGATAAAATCATCTGAGATCTGCTATTAGTTGATCGAATTCCTCTCCATTAAGGTTTATTTGTACAGGCTGTACTCCTCCGACACCAGACATCGCGTCTTGCACATTGTTAATTGGGTGTGAATCGGATAAATTTCTTAATGTACTGAAGATTTCACCGTTGACTTCATCCTGCTGTCTAGTAATCTCTTCATCTTTTGTCATATTAACCATAACAAAATACATACCACCATATTCCATCACATAGTTTGATTCGACATCTTGTATAGTGCTTAATGACTCATGTATTTCCTGAGCTAATTCGTCTTGTTCTTCTTCAGATAAGCCTGGTTCTACGTCAATGATTAACTCAGCATATCGATCTAGCATGTCGGGCATTATAGACATAGGCACTCGGGTCACTAAAAATAAAGACCCGACAAATATTAAAATGAAAATCGTTATGACAGCTAAGCTGTTTCTTTTTCTTTTAACAATCTTAGCGACGAAATTTCCATAATTCCTTATGATTACTCCGTCTTCTTTATTTTTATGTGTTTCTTTTATTTTCAAAAAGCGTTCAGCTAGTGTTGGGATTAATGTGAAAGAAACGACTACAGAACTAATTAAAGTAATAGCAACAACTAGAGATAGTATGATCATGAACTGGCCTACATCGCCACCAAGTAATCCAATTGGTAAGAATACAACAATCGTTGTTAACATAGAAGCAATAACAGCCGTAGCTACTTCTTTAATCCCTTCCATGACAGCTTCAAGTTTTTCAAATCCTTGTTCTTTCTTGCGGTATATAGATTCTAAAATTACGATCGATGCGTCGACCATCATTCCAATTCCTAAACCTAAAGCAATTAATGTTAAGATGTTAAAGCTATAGTCAATTAACCACATTGCAGTAAAGGTTAGTAGTATTGATGTTGGAATTGTTAAACCTATGATCAGTGTTGCTCTAATATTTCTTAAGAAAACTAGTAAAACCGCAAGTGCTAAAATACCACCAATAATAATATTTTGAGTAACACCATCTAATGAGCTTTCAACATAATCAGCTTGTGCTACTAGTTCATTGACTTCGAATCCTTCCACTAATCCTTCTTGGTGAATGTCTTCTATTTCAGAACGTACAGCACTTGCCATCTCTATTTGGGTTACATCAGATACACGACCGATTTGGGCGAAAATAAAATCTTTTGTTCCATCTTTCCAAACATAGGCAGTATTTTGGGAAGGTTGAATGGAAACTTCAGCTATTTCACCCAAGGCAACATACCCATTTTGGGATGGAATTTGTAGATTCTCTACCTCTTCAACTGACGCTAATTGTGTATCCCAACGTAATGTCGGCGAGTCGTCATCATTTTCTAATTCTCCTAATACAGATTCATCGTTAGTTTCATTAATCATATTAATAACTTGATTAATCTCAATTCCTTGTTCATTTACGTCTTCGCGGTTAAATTCGATGACTAGCTCTTGTTCGTATAAGCCGTCTAGTGCAACGTCATTAACTTCTCGTAAGCTTTCGATGCGTGGTTTTAGTACCTCTGTCGCAAAAGCAGATATTTCCGATAAATCATC
Source organism: Alkalibacillus haloalkaliphilus C5 (assembly GCF_000269905.1). Taxonomy (GTDB): domain Bacteria; phylum Bacillota; class Bacilli; order Bacillales; family Alkalibacillaceae; genus Alkalibacillus; species Alkalibacillus haloalkaliphilus_A. Next base: position 10,217 of record NZ_AKIF01000053.1, on the reverse strand, counting down.
ACCTGAAATATCCATGTAAAATTCATAATCTTGATCAGTGCTCATACGAAAAGCGAAAACATCCTGAATATCATTATTTTCTGCTGCTGATGTATGAGCGATCGAGTCAATCTCACTATAAATGTCGTCTCCATCACTGCCTTCAAACATAATTTGAATAGTGGATTGCCCGACACTCGTTGTTGAGTAAGTGCTCTCAACACCATCGATTCCTTGTATTTGTGTTTCAAGTGAAGTTGTAATTGAATTTTCAACTTCAGATGCAGGCATATCTCCTGCTGTTACTTCAACAATTGCACCGTTCATATTAATTGTAGGTAATAACTCTCTGTCTAAATTCAAAACAGCGTAACTACCAATCATAAATATAAACGTTACAAGTAACCCGACTAAAATTTTGCGCTGAATGATTGCTTTCAACCACCCCATAATAAACACACCTCTCCCTTGCAATCAACTTTATAACCAACAATTTCCATTGTATAATAAAAGGGGAGATTTACAAGTGTTTAGAGAAGTATTTTTTCTAAGTCTTAGGGTGGAGTGAAAATAAAAAGTGGTAGCATTAAGTTATTGAAGCCACCACTTTCTCGAATTTGAGTTAAGTCAACTCGTTTAATAAATAACCGATTAAGATTCCGACATTACCAAATATTAAAGCATAACCTATATTCCATAAAGTTAGCTGATAAGGGTTACGTTTAAAGTATTGATTAAGCATCGTAATGGGGATGTTAAATGTACCTGTCATATCATTAAGTACGACAGATATGATCATCACAACAGAGATGCTTAGTGGACTGATTGTATCTAAGAAGGGTGTTACAAACAACCCAATTAAGCTTAACGTCACTAATGGGTGAAAACCGAAAAATGCTAGTGTCATCGAGCTGAACATAATGAATATGAACAGAAGTAGTGGTTGGTGTTGTAACCACGATAAGCTGTCTAAAAGTTGATCGAACACGCCTGTATCTGTGACGACTTCATTGAAAAACCCAACAGGTAACAATAACATCATGAAATTTTGCATCGTCCATAACTGTCCATCCCATACTTTTTGGTTGTAGCGAATGAGTGTCGTGAAGCGCTTTGTCGCTAACGCCCAAACGAGCGTATATGGAATAATGATTAACACAATGGCATCAAAAAACTCGAGGTTTAAAGATAAGTGTGTCACCGTAGCCGTCGTAACAAATAGGACTAGAAATACAACTAGTAAAATTAGTTTTCGAATCGTTTCATGGCTTAATTGACTGGAGCCACTCTCAGTAGAAATGGTGTAACCTTTGTAACGGTTATAGTTAATTAACAGGTCGATGATCACCATAATAATCGAAAAGGCTAATAAAACCGGCAGTAATTGTAAGTAATAAGCCCCTGTAATAGCAACCACAAGAGCCGTGTATACTTCAATAGGACTCCACACATTGGCGGTAGCTAACGGTCTTAATACCGATCGTGTCGCAAACTGGTGTGTGACTTGGTCATTAAACTCTTTTGTTCGATCCTTAATAAATTGATAAGACATCGGGATCATTGATATGAAAATAAATAACGTTAACGCATAACTCGTTAAATACGATTTTGTATAAAACTTCCCCAGATTAGGTGTGTTAGATTGTAAGATTTTGTACAGTGACTGATCAAACCGGCCAACAATCATGTAATGGTTTATAAAAGGTATTACGTATAATAACGATAGTAACAGCCCCATTGATGTGAAATAAGGGAGGATATTAGTAATCGGTATATCATGTGTCACAAACAGTAGGGACGCAATGACTGTAAATATGACTCCAATTATTTGATACGTTTTACTAGCGCCATAAATTGATATAACAAGCGCGAAGATTCCGATTAAACCTTGAATGTAAGTGATCGTCACGTTGTTGGCAAACAAGTTAACCATATATAACACAACGAATGAAGTATATAAGTGAAATTTAAGCCTTGTCATAGTTTCATCTCGCTTTTTATAGTCTAACATTCATTGTAACAAACTATTATTCTAATGAAAGTTTAGTAGTTTAGAGCTGATAAAATTGCGTGAGAGCTTTTAAATGAATCCTGAGAGCTGATAAAATCTCACGAACGCCAAAAACAAATCCCCTCAGCTCACATTAGCTAAGGGGATCATTTTATTCTTTATATAGTAGTTCAAACTGTTCGCAAACAACTGGTAAGTCGTCTTCAAATTCTTCATTAATGCTTTTTAACTCTTCAGTGAAGAATTCAACGTGAGCATCGTGCCAGTACTCGTAGCTTTTGTCGCCTTCACCTTCTTTTTCAGCGAAGTCTTCAGGTACAGCTAGAAAAGGAATGATATCTAAATCTGTCGTACGTGTCACAGCTTCAGGGTTACCGTCCCAGTCTGTAATAACATTAAATTCACCTTCTGTAGGTAGTGGTGCATCTTCTACTTCATACATTCTATATAATGAGCAAGTCGCTGTTTTATCGCCTGACTTGACTAAGTCTAACAGTTCGCGTGCTTGTTCTTCATTTAAGCCAAATGCCCAACTTGTATAAGGTGTATTTTCGTCTGCTAGTTGTGGATTCTCTTGAACAAATTTATGCCAAAAGTTTTTCACTAAATCTTCATTCATTTTATTACCTCCGAGTGTTCATGTATGATACGTTAATTATTAGCATAGCATGAATTTAGTATATTAACAGTATTTTGATTAAAGTTTAACTTTTCTTAATGATTTTTATAAATGCGATCCTAAAAGGAGGAGAAAAATTGAACTATAGTAAAACATTATTAAGGTTGTCTGCGATCTTTGCAGCTGTTGGTGCGTTTATCGGTTCGCACATGGCTGGTTCAGGGGGATATGAATTCCAAACAGTACACGCGCACATTTTACTTGTCGGTTGGTTAACGTTATTTGCGTGGGCAATCTTTTACAAAGTATATGATCCATCACCATCACTCTTAACGACATCTCATGTTTGGACAGGTATTATCGGCGCATTCGGCTTAACGATCGGCATGTGGCTTTATTACGTTCGCCCATTTCCGTTGCCAGACTTGTTCGTCACTCTATTCTTTGTGATCGGTGGAACGATCTTACTCATTAGTTTCTTCTTATTTGTCCTCGTAGCGTTTCGAAAAGCAGATTAATGAATTGGGCCTGTTGCTAAGACAGGCCTTGCTTTTCCCCAACTAAAATTTCCAAATCTAACGTAATCGAATCAACAAACTTAAGCTGACTTAAATCAACGTCTTGTGTAAGTGGTGTCATTTGAATTAAGTCTTGAAACTGATCTTCTGTTAATGTCACTTGATGAAACACTTTCTCACGGTGTGTTATATCGAAAAATTGCTTAAATCGAGTAACAGTATCCTCATTTGAATAGTCTTCTTGATCAGTACCTGCAAAAATTTGCTCACGTAATTCTTTTAAATAATTTGGACCAGGAACGACTTTCATAACGATCCCGTCGTCTTTCATTAAGCGGGTAAATTCTTGATAGTTTGATGGTGACAAAATGTTAAGAATGATATCGAATGCCTTATCGGTAAAAGGTGTGTTAGCTAAATCGCCGACAATCCATTGGCTATTTTCGTATGCTTTCGCAGCTGTTTGAATGCCTTCTTTGGCAATGTCTACTCCAACACCAAATTGGTGATCAATCTTATCTAGTATTTGGGCTAAATGTGAGCCTTCTCCACATCCGGCATCTAATAAAAATTCAGTGTCTCTACTTTGCAGTAATGATTCAATTTGCACAATAAGTTGTCTGTAAAAACCAGATTGAATCAATCGTTGACGCGCTTCAAACAGTGATTGGTCGTATTGCGTCTTTCTCGACTGCTGTACCATATTGAAATAGCCTTGCTTAGCCAAGTCAAACATATGTCGATTCGAACAAGTGAGTTTTCCGTCGCCGGTTGCATCTTCTCATGGCAGATGGGGCATTGAAAGAGGTCGATCTGCTGTTCGAGCCGATGCATCGCAAGCTCTTTTTTACTTAACTTCTTCAATTGTTTCACTCCAAAAAAACTTACTGCCAATAGAATAACGTGAAAAAGTGTAAAAGTCACTTATGATTGTCATATTATTTAGTCTTTAGAAATAGTATGTGAACCTATATAATGTTAATTAAACGAATTACCGTGTTAAAGTCTTTTGTTTAGTCACGGTCGGGAGGATTGAAAATGTCAGAGCAAATTACAAAACAAGTACAAGCGTTTTATGACCGATTAATGAAAGATTATGATGTTAACAATAACTATTCTGGGATTGACGGAGAGCGTGTGGCGAAGCGATTAACCGCAGTAGCAGAGCTTGGCATGACAGAAGAAGGAGGTTGTCGACGCATTTCCTTTTCACAAGAGGAAAAGCGAGCGAAGGAACTTGTAAAACAGTGGATGGAAGAAGACGGCCTAGCCGTAACAGTTGATGGGGCTGGAAATGTGTTTGGCCGCGTTGAAGGACAGGTCGACGGGCCAGCGATTATGTCAGGTTCCCATTTAGATAGTGTCATGCACGGGGGCCATTTTGACGGCCCACTAGGTGTTATTAGTGCATTAGAAGTCGCATCAGCTTGGAAAAATACAGATGAAAAGCCTAGCATTCCTTTTGAAGTCGTTGTGTTCACTGATGAGGAAGGTGCGCGGTTTAATGGTGGTCTTTTAGGTAGTCAATCTGTAGTAGGTGAGTTAGACCTTGAGGAAGAAAAAAGACGCGTAGATTTTAACGGCAAACGATTTGAAGATGTGTTAGCTGATGTCGACTTAACGCCAGAAGGTTTTATAGAAGCTAAGCGTGATTTATCTCAAGTTAAGGCGTTTGTTGAAGTGCATATTGAACAAGGAAAACAACTAGAGAAGCGGAATCTGCCAGTTGGTGTTGTAACAGGAATTGCCGGTCCAACGTGGCTTAAAGTAACTTTTAAAGGTATTGCGGGTCATGCAGGAAATACGCCGATGAATGACCGTACTGATGCGTTAGTTGCAGCGAGTGAGTTTGTAACGAATGTGAAAGACTTTCCGGTGCAAGTGAGTGACTCAGGTGTTGCAACAGTTGGAAAGCTAGAAGTCGAGCCTAATGGTGTGAATGTCATTCCTGGTGAAGTGACGTTAACTGTAGATATCCGAGACATTAAAGAAGAGTGGAAAAGTGAGATTACTAGACGAGTGAAAGAGTATGCACAAACTGTAAGTGAACAACATGGCACAGTTGTTGAAGTAGAAGAGAGTATGAATGTATCGCCTGTTCAAGTGCCAGCAAAGATGCAACAAAAGGCAGGGGAAGCTGTGCAAGAAACACTTGGCTTAGATCCGTTTTACTTACCGAGTGGAGCAGGGCATGATGCGATGATTTTAGGAAGATACGTTCCAATGGCGATGTTGTTTACACAAAGTTTTGACGGTGTTAGTCACAATCCGAAAGAATGGTCTTCTTTAAATGACTGTGTGCAAACCATCCATGTGCTGAAGCGGTTTGTTGAAAAGATTGGGGAAGAGTCATAAGTAGCTGGCTTCTTCATTATTTTGTAAAATGATAAGTGTTAACGAATATCTCTTAATCTGTTAAAATGAATACTTGTGCAAACTATAAAATATAGTAGCAGTTCGCGAACTCCTGCTTAATCAAAACTAAGGAGAGATGATGAATATGTCAGAGAATTATTATTTACCAAGGTCTGGTCCAATGCCGAGACCTGATAGTGTTAATGAGGGTCGTGAAATCCTCAAAGATGAAGCATTCGAAGCGCCAAATGTACAAACGATTACATTCAAGGCGTTAGAGTTTACAGCAGTATGTCCAAAGACTGGTCAACCTGACTTCGGTCAAGTTGAGATCACATATACACCGAATGAAAAGTGTATTGAGTCAAAGTCACTTAAGTTCTATTTATGGTCTTATCGTGACGAAGGTGCTTACTGTGAATCGTTAGCAGCGCAAATAGCTGATGACTTCGTTTATGCGATTGATCCGTTAAACGTTGAAGTAACGGTATACCAGTCAGCTCGTGGTGGTATTGAACTAACAACGAAAGCTGTGCGTAACCGTGACGAGTAAAGAACAAAAACTCATATTTTTAAATGTTATTTTTGCGACGTCACTCGTTATTGCTAACGTATTAGCTGGTAAGCTAGTCGCATTTAGTGAAAACTTCGTCGTACCAGCTGCGGTTGTTGTCTATGCTGTTACGTTCCTAATTACGGATATCGTACACGAAGAATATGGTAAAAAACAGGCTAAACAAACGATTTTATTCGGTTTTGCTGCACAAATTTTCGCAAGTATTATGATTTACTTAGGGTATCTGTTACCAGTTGCCCCGTTTGCACAAGAATCACAAGCAGCATACGAAGAATTGCTTGGTCAAAATGCCCGTTTCGTATTAGCATCTGCAGCGGCGTATTTAACGTCACAGTTTGTTGACGTCTATATTTTCGCAGCGGTTAAAAAGATGACGAAAAATCGACTGAAGTGGTTAAGAAACAACTTAAGTACTGCGACATCACAGTTTTTTGATACGTCTATCTTTATTACGATCGCGTTCATTGGTACAGTACCTAACATTTGGGTTATGATTGTAAGCCAATATGTCATCAAGCTAGCCATTGCTGTGATCGATACACCGTTATTCTATTTATTTACGCGAAAACACAGACGAGAACAAGCACAACAAGAAGAACATCAACAGTCTGCCTAGTCTTTCTAGGTAGGCTTTTTTTGTATATAAAAAATCCGCCTAACTAGGGGGTTAGTTAGGCGGTTACGACGTTCTATATTCTATATTTAAGGGAAGGTTCACACAAGCAATTTCTTGCTTACAATCTAATCATACTACTTACTACTAAAAATGTCTGTGAATGGACTGTGAATATTTGGTTAAGAAAATGTTAATTTCCGCTAGCTTCCTTTAGTTCTTCGTCGTAATGCTTCTGTTCTTCCTCAATCCGCTTTTGCAACTTACCTAAGACAAAGATTGAAACGTAAGGTACGAGTAATAGAATAATTAATAGACCGAATAAAGTCACCATTGGGAAGTGGTCAGCAATCAACCCACCGAACAACGGTCCAACCATTCGTCCACCAGTTCCAACACTATTAATCATTCCTTGATAAAACCCTTCTCGTCCTTTAGGGGCAAGGCTGGCTGCAATAGTTGGAACCGCTGGCCAGACGAGCATTTCACCGAGTGTTAAAATGACCATACCTGTAGCAAAGTCTAAAAACGTTCCAGCTTGAAGCAAGTAAGAAAACGAAATAATAAAAATCGTATTACCGAGTAAAATTTGGACTTTCGGAGATGTAATATATTTCGTAACCAACTTGATTAAAGGCTGCCCGCTAATAATGAGTAACCCGTTAATGACCCAAATCCACGTATATTGATCGATGGGAATGCCGAGATCGATCGTATACGTTGCGATTGTCGATTGCCATTGCACATAAGCAACCCAAGCGATGAAAAAGCCGATACTTAAAATAATTAAAGCGACAAACGACTTTCTATTATGGATCTTGAATCCTTGACTAGCAACTGTCGAATATTTACTTGTGTCGGTCTTTTTCCCTAACGGTTTAAACGTGAAAAAGACGAGGAAGTAAAAGGCCGAGAACAAGATCGCATTAGATAAAAAGGCGTATGAGAACGAATACGATGCGACAAGTCCGCCAGTTGCTGTACCGACAGCGACACCGATATTTTGAGCGACGTAAATCGCGTTAAACGGCCGACGACCACCTTCTGGCCAAACAGAAGCCGCTAAAGCATACATCGCTGGTACGACAACGCCTGTACCGAACCCGATACAAATGAGCAATATAGCATAAGGAATAAGCGAATGGAAGATCGAGAGAGTAATCGCTGAGACGATTGTTACAGCTCCACCTAAAAGAATCGTTCGATAACCACCAAGCTTATCAAATAGCGTGCCACCAACTAAGTTACCAATAATGGCAGCCCCTTGGTTTAAAAATAAAATGACACCTGCAAACGCTAATGTTGTCCCTAATTCATAGTGCATATAAATCATATTTAACGGCCATAAAAATGAAGCGGCCGTGACATTAATCGCCATTGCTAAAATAAGTAGCCAAATTTGTTTAGGCATTGTGATTGTGCCACCTTCTTACGTAATTAACTTCAATCCAATTGTAGCCGAGATAATGCAAAAAATAAATAATATTCTAAGTCTTGTAGCAGGTTCTTTAAAAAAGGTCATGCCCATAATCGCACTCCCGGCAGCACCTATCCCTGTCCAGATCGCATAAGCGACACTCATCGTTATTTCATTCATGGAATAAGAAAGCAATACAAAGCTAATCGAAAACATAATAATCATAAACACAACAGACTGCCAATTTTTGTATTTGTTAATAAAATTAATCCCTAAAACACCGAGCATCTCGAATAATCCTGCTATGATTAAAGCTGTCCAATACATTAAGCATCACTTCCTTCTTCTGTTACATACTTAAGCCCGATAATTCCGAGTAAAAGAAGCGAAATTAATACGACTTTGAGAATCATGAATGGTTCGTTGAAAAAGACAATGTCGACAACGACCGTTCCAGCTGTTCCAAGCCCTGCAAACACAGCATAAACCGTTCCTACAGGTAACTTTTGAGCTGCTAGTACTAGGAAGAAAAAGCTTAAAAAGATGGCGACAGCTGTACCTGCCCATGTGATCCAATTATAGGCATGACTTAAACCAACTACCCAAAACACTTCAAAAAAAGCGCCAAGAAATACTTTAAACCAATGAGAATTCATGTTGAGAACCTCCTATATTAAACCAAGAAGAAAGCCCAGAAGATGAATGAACATCTCCCGGGCTTTTGTCCCTCCGTGTCACAGCACTTGCTGTGTGTTTTCTCTCGGACCTGACCGACAGCAGTCGCGGAACCCTAGAAAACTAAAGGTGTGTGTGGTTTTAATCAATAATTGTTCAGTTCATATTTTAACACGAGTGTAAGTTATTTGCCATGTAGAAAGGTTTTTTATTTGATCAAAACAGTTCAGTGTGTGTAGTCCCCATTTGCTATTAATTTATGATAGAATTTATAGGGTGTAAGATTTAGAGAGAAAAATGGGGGAGCAGACATGAATCAACTGCGTCAGTGGAGTTCGCAAATTGTTGAGCATAGAGCCTTTCAACCGACCATTATAACGTTGATTGTCCTTAATGCGATCATCGTCGGTTTAGAAAGTTACCGTGGTTTGTATGATGCGTACGGTGACTGGTTTATTAGAATAGATACAATCATTTTAACGATTTTTGCGTTAGAGATTGTTTTAAAGTTAATAGCAGCTAGGCCAACGACCAACTTCTTTAAAGATGGTTGGAACGTTTTTGACTTTTTAATTGTAGCAAGTAGCTTTATTTTTATGGGATCACCGTTTGTAACCGTACTACGTATTTTACGTGTCATTCGTGTATTCCGTACTATTTCGATGATTCCATCACTTAAGAAGATCGTAAATGCGCTAATTATGACATTACCGTCGCTAGGTACGATTTTAATTTTATTAAGTATTATGTTTTACGTCTTTAGTGTTATGGGGACATTCTTATTTAGAGATGTCGCACCAGATTATTTCGGTAATTTACAGTTAACATTGTTAAGCTTATTCCAAATTATTACACTCGAATCTTGGGCGAGTAATATTATGCGACCGATTCAAGAGGAGTTCTGGTGGTCGTGGCTTTATTTCGTCGCGTTCATCTTATCAGGCGTGTTTATCGTTCTGAACTTGTTCGTCGGTGTCATCGTCAATAACTTTGAAAAGATTGAGAAGATGGAAAATGACGAACTTCCTGAAGGTGATGATCTTCAAGAAGAAGTGTATTTATTAAGGCAAGAAATTAAAGAATTGAAAGATGCCGTTAAAGATAAATAATGTAATCGCCAGGTTGGACATACAATCTGGCGTTTTTTTTTGATGACCTGGATTCAGAGAGTCGATAATTAGGCGAAATTATTATTAATTAGGCGAAAATCTCATTTTTTGGGCGAACGGCGAGTATAATTAAGCGAAAATCTTCATAATTAGGCGAACGCCTGAATAATCAAGCGTTCGCCTAATTGTTAGTGCTGTTGCTGTTGTTGAGTCATTGGTGCGTAGCTATTTAATAGCTGAGTCATCGTTTGATCGTCAAACTGCGGTACTTGGTAATAGTTCTTATCGTTTTGATATAAGAATACTTCGTAAGCCATTTCACAGAAGTTGGCTACGCTATCTTG
>NZ_AKIF01000052.1 GCF_000269905.1 Alkalibacillus haloalkaliphilus C5 | reverse complement strand
CACCGTGGCCTTTGCTCCCATGACGACCCGGATGGTCTAATGTCGGCGTTGGTCACAGGACGTAAACCGTTTTTAGCCGACCAGGAGTCTTCGCACTTTGATTCCGCTAGCATTGCTTCACACAGTAATTCATCATTCGCCTTATGACGTAATATTTAGCACTTTTTTCACATACTCTTAATATTCATTTGAATGGGTTGAAGATACGCGTGTTCCGAGTCTCGGGTGGTTTGGTACTTCATGGTGATGACGGCAACGCGGTTCATATGATTCAGATGCGCCTACTAAAATAACGGGATCATCATAAGATGCTGGTTTGCCATCAATTAAACGTTGGGTACGGCTTGCTGGTGAGCCGCAAATTGGGCAAATGGCATTTAGTTTTGTAACGTTTTCTGCTAACGCTAATAGCTCTGGTAGTGAGCCAAATGGTTCTCCGCGGAAATCTTGGTCTAAGCCAGCAACGACGACACGTATGCCACGATCAGCTAAATGTTGAGCAATATCAACGACATTCTCACTAAAGAACTGTACTTCATCAATTCCGACAATGTCAACTTGGTCGTCAACTTGATCTAATATATCACTAATATCATCAATCGGTCGAGCAATAATCGAGTTGCCGTTGTGAGAGACGATTGATTCATCATCGTAACGATTATCAATTGCTGGTTTAAAAACACGTACATTTAAATTACCGTATGTAGCACGGCGAACACGACGAATTAATTCTTCTGATTTTCCTGAAAACATGCTGCCACAGATTACTTCAATCCAACCGCTATGTTTCATCACATACATCATATTCAGCACCTCGTTTAACAATCTTTTACAAATTTTGCATTGAAATAAATAAAAAATGGTCCCATTTGTTTATGGGTTACCCTTATTATGAACCAATATAATAGCTATTTCTTATAAAAAATAAAAAAAGCCGACCGTACAAGCCAAGCACCACAACATAGATGATATAAAATTATATAATCTAGTATGGTGTTTAGCTGAGTTGAACGGTCAGCTCCTTGTGTTGAATTGCCAGTATTATGACATGTTGTACTTTTTCTTGAAGCGGTCTACACGGCCACCAACTTTGTCAGCTTTTTGCTTACCTGTGTAGAACGGGTGTGAAGCAGAACTGATTTCAACACGGATTAATGGGTACGTATTACCGTCTTCCCATTCAATTGTCTCTTCAGACTCCATTGTTGAACCGCTTAGGAATTTGAAATCAGAGCTTGTATCTAAAAATACAACTTTACGATATTCCGGGTGAATACCTTCCTTCATGATTAACACTCCTCCTTGCCCTGAATCCTTTGTGGAATCAGAGTTGATTTAAAACCGTCTATAGACGGGAGCTAACTTCTACAAGTCATACAGAGTGATTATACCAACTTGATATTTATTTTGCAAGGTGTTTTAGACAATCTTAGTTCTTCCCTTGCATTTCATCATCCATGATCTTGAAGAACTCTTCATTCGTCTTAGAAGAGCGTAGACGACGTAAGAAACGGTCTAAGAAACCATGTTGATCTTGCATCGTTTTACGAATCGCCCAAGTCTTATCTAGTTGTTCTTTCGGGATCAATAGTTCTTCTTTACGAGTACCTGAACGTAATACATCAATAGCTGGGAAGATACGTCGTTCAGCCATACTACGATCTAAGTGTAATTCCATGTTACCTGTACCTTTGAACTCTTCATAAATCACATCGTCCATACGTGAACCTGTATCAACTAATGCAGTTGCAAGTACAGTTAAGCTTCCACCTTCTTCAATGTTACGCGCTGCACCGAAGAAACGTTTCGGACGGTGGAATGAAGCTGGGTCAATACCACCAGATAAAGTTCGTCCACTTGGTGGGATCACTAGATTGTAAGCACGTGCTAGACGTGTAATACTATCCATTAAAATAATAACGTCTTGTTTATGTTCTACTAGTCGCATAGCACGATCTAGTACAAGCTCAGACACTTTAATATGATTTTCTGGTACTTCATCGAATGTCGAGCTTACAACGTCAACATCGGCTGCAACTGAACGCTCAATGTCTGTTACTTCCTCTGGTCTTTCATCAATTAGTAAAATAATCAGTTTCGAATCTGGGTGGTTTTGAGAAACGCTATTAGCAACCTCTTTTAAAATTGATGTTTTACCCGCTTTTGGCGGTGCAACAATTAGTCCACGCTGTCCGAAACCGACTGGTGCCATCATATCGATTATACGTGTCGATAATAGGTTACGAGTCGTTTCTAAATGCATTTTACGATCAGGATATAGTGCTGTTAAACCTGGGAAGTGAATACGTTCTTTTGCACTTTCAGGGTTATCACCGTTTACAGCATCAACATGTAATAAACCGAAGTAACGTTCATTTTCTTTCGGCGGCCTTGCTTTACCTGATACTAAGTCACCGTTACGCAAGTCGAAACGACGGATTTGCGACGCTGAGATATAAATATCCTCAGGACTTGGCGCATAGTTAATTGGACGTAGAAATCCAAAACCTTCTGACTGAATGATTTCGAGTACACCGTCGACGAATAATTTACCGTCTTTTTCTGTTTGCGCTTTTAAGATCGCAAAGATTAGTTCTTTTTTGTTTAGTTTTGCATAATAAGAAACGCCTAAATCACGTGCTAAAGCATATAGTTCCTTTAGCGTCTTCGTTTCTAATTGTGCAATCGTCATTGGATTTGACACAAAAACACCACGCTTTATAAATTTTTACATTATGTTTAATTCTAATTAAATGGAAAATAAAGATTTGGGATTGTTTGTCTTTATTCTTTGAGAAGAATTTTTTACTCGGGGTATAGCTTCTATATTGTATCGTTTTTAAGTTGAGTGCGCAAGTTTATCACAGAAAAGCGACTAATCGATAATATCTAATGAAACTAAGGCTGAGTCGATTGACTGCAGCCTTAGTTCAATTATAGACAATTTTTTAATCTTTAATGACGAGATCTGGCTTTTTCTTCAAGCTATGTGTCCCATCAATGAAGCGAACTGTTCCTGACTTAGCACGCATGACGACTGTTTCTGTCGTTGCTTTGTCGCCTCTAAATTGAACTCCTTGTAGTAATTCACCGTCTGTAATGCCTGTTGCTGCGAAAATGGCATCATCGCCGCCACATAAGTCGTCCATTTTTAATACGCGATTAACATCTTCAATGCCCATTTTACGGCAACGTGCTTCTTGTTCTTCATCAACTGGCTTTAGTCGGCCTTGGATTTCTCCACCAAGTGCTTTTAAACCGATTGCTGAAAGTACGCCTTCAGGTGCACCACCGACACCCATTAAAATGTCTACACCTGTATGGTCGAATGCAGCATTAATTGATGCTGCTACGTCACCATCTGGAATAAGCTTAATTCGAGCGCCTGCTTCACGAATGTCTTTAATTAATTGATCGTGACGAGGACGGTTTAATACAACGACGACGATATCTTCGATGTCTTTACCTTTAGCTTCTGCGACCGCATTTAAATTTTGATCTACAGAAGCATCTAAATCAATTTTGCCAACAGCTTCTGGTCCAACTGCAATTTTCTCCATGTACATATCTGGTGCGTGAAGTAAGCGTCCACGATTTGCGATTCCAACTACACAAAGTGCATTCCACGTACCTAATGCAACGATATTCGTTCCTTCAACTGGGTCAACCGCAATGTCTACTTCAGGCCCTTCACCAAGGCCAACTTCTTCTCCTATGTATAACATCGGAGCTTCGTCTTTTTCCCCTTCACCGATTACGACAGTTCCTCTCATTGGAACTGTATCGAATACTGTTCGCATCGCTTCTGTTGCTGCACCGTCTGCTTCTTCTTTCTCTCCACGGCCCATCCACCGCGCTGATGCTAAGGCAGCTGCTTCTGTAACACGTGCAATTTCCATTGATAAACTTCTTTCCATCGTTATGTCCTCCCCCGTTTTCTCTAATCCCTTATCGTTTATGCGTTTTGGAACATTCTTTTATCTTCATCCGTCATTTGTTCGCGCCAGACGTTTGCACCTAAGTTTTTCAGCTTTTCAGTTAGTTCGTCATAACCACGTTCAATATGATTAATGCCAACAACTTCTGTAATTCCATCAGCCATTAGGCCTGCTATGACTAAGCATGCACCTGCACGTAAATCACTTGCTTTTACTTTTGCACCTTCTAAAGGTGACTTGCCAGTTATAACTGCTGAACTTCCTTCAACTTTTATGTTCGCATTCATCCGTCGAAGTTCATCGACATGTTTAAAACGCGCTTGATAGATCGTATCTGTTACAATACTTGTTCCATGTGCTTGTGTAAGTAAAGCAGTGAAAGGTTGTTGTAAATCGGTCGGGAATCCTGGGTAAACTAACGTTTTAATATCAACGCTAGAAAGTTCACGATTACCTCGAACGACTAAATAATCTGTTCCTTCTTCAATTTCAACGCCCATCTCACGGAGCTTAGCTGTTAACGATTCTAGGTGTGTTGGGATGACGTTATCAATATGCACTTCTTCGCCTTTTGCAGCTGCTAAAATGGTATAAGTTCCAGCTTCAATACGGTCAGGTATAATCGTATGCTGGCATCCTTTTAGTGAATCGACACCTTCTATTCGAATGACATCAGTACCTGCCCCTTTAATATTAGCACCCATACTATTTAGTAACGTCGCAACATCAATAATCTCAGGCTCTTTCGCTACGTTTTCAATAGTTGTTTTACCTTTTGCCCGCACTGCTGCAAGCATGATATTAATCGTCGCACCAACACTTGGGACATCGAGATAGATTTTTGATCCGATTAGTTCATCTGCTTTTAAGTAAATTGCACCTTGTTCGTTCGTTACTTCAGCACCTAAAGCTTCAAAACCTTTAATATGCTGATCAATCGGGCGTGGGCCTAAGTCACACCCACCCGGTAAACCGATGACCGCCTTTTTAAAACGGCCGAGCATTGCACCCATGAAATAATAAGAGGCACGCAACTTCTTCACACGTCCGTTAGGTAATGGCATCGCTACCATTTCAGATGAATCGATCGTGACTTCATCACCGTTTTGCGATACGTCACCTCCGATATCACGTAGCAACTCTTTTAAGATTTGAATGTCAGAAATATTCGGAAGACCTTCAATTGTTACTTCTGATTCGGCTAAGATCGTAGCTGGTAATAAAGCTACTGCGCTGTTTTTCGCTCCACTTATCCGAACTTCTCCATTTAATTGGTGGCCTCCTTCGATTAGTAACTTTTCCATACGAATACCCCTCGTCGCAATTTTATGGTCGTATACGTTCGTGATGCTTCGTCTAGTTGTAGTATGTGCGCTTTTTCAATAATCATTCTTGATTAGCTTTTTCCCAATCGTTTAAAAACTTTTCAATACCTTGGTCTGTCAGTGGATGTTTCACTAACTGTTGGATGACACCAAATGGAATTGTTGCAATGTGCGCACCGCGTAATGCCGCTTCTGATACGTGCATTGGGTGACGAACACTTGCCGCAATGATCTCTGTATCAATACCATGTATATCAAAGATTTGTGCAATTTCTTCGATTAAGTTTAACCCGTTTTGACCGATGTCATCTAAACGTCCTAAAAATGGCGAAACGTATGTCGCACCAGCACGAGCTGCAAGTAACGCTTGGTTTGCAGAGAATACTAATGTAACGTTCGTTTTAACACCTTTGTCAGTTAACGATTTACACGCTTTTAAACCTTCAAGTGTCATCGGAAGTTTAACCGTAATATTTGGAGCGATTTTCACTAATTCTTCTGCCTCTTTTAACATCCCTTCAGCATCTTCAGAGATGACTTCTGCACTGACTGAACCTTCAGTTACTTCTTGTGTAATTTCTTTAAGACGATCGTGAAAGGAGACGCCTTCTTTCGCAACTAGTGATGGGTTTGTTGTAACCCCTGATAAAATACCTAAAGCGTTAGCTTCTTTAATTTCATTAATATTCGCTGTATCGATAAAAAATTTCATAACACGTTTTCCCCTTTATGACTTAGTTTAATTGTAATGCATACACGAAAAGGCTAACCCATGTTAAATGGATCAGCCATTGAATATAAGTTTATACTTTTGGTTCGAACAACAAGTCCCTGTTTCATCAGTAAGAGTAGGGTTAAAGCCATGACAAAGCTGAGCAGCACGATAAGCAACACCGTCTGTAGTAGGTGCTTGCGTTTCTGCTCCTTGTAGGACAGCTTGTACGACTTGACCTTTACCATTTGATAAAAAAGGCACAATTGTTTCCTCCCATGTCATGACATGATGTGTTTTCTTACTAA
Organism: Alkalibacillus haloalkaliphilus C5; assembly: GCF_000269905.1. Taxonomy (GTDB): domain Bacteria; phylum Bacillota; class Bacilli; order Bacillales; family Alkalibacillaceae; genus Alkalibacillus; species Alkalibacillus haloalkaliphilus_A. The sequence goes on along the minus strand of NZ_AKIF01000052.1, from coordinate 10,883 downwards.
TAAAATCATATAGTATTAGAATACCAATTGTGCCGTGATTTCGCAACTAGACATTATGGTGTTGTGGCTTCCTCACGTGCTGTTCAATTAAGTCCATAACATCCTTAATTGAAAATGGTTTTTCTAAAACATCTTGATACGTTGATTCACTGCTTTCTTTGATTTGCATTCTGGATAGTCCTGTCATTAGAATAACAGGAGATTGGTGGCCTTGTTCTCTAATTTCTTGAATGAAGTGATCTCCCTCATGCCAGGAAGTAAGTAATCCACGAAGAATATGTCTATGTGTTCATTTTCGACGACTTTAAAAGCCTCAATTGCATTCGCAAATGTAAACACTTCAAAGCCGTCTTGTGTTAATAACTCTTTCATTAATAATGAAACACCTGATTCATCGTCAATAACGACTGCTTTTAATTTTCCCATAACGTTTAATCACCTTATTCCGTTACTTTTAATTTTACTTTAACGGAATAACATAGGAAAATCAATCCAATCTGGCCAATTTGTTTACGAATTCTAAAATTTCTCACAGATTACAATTACTTTACACAATGTTCGACAAATTTCTTAAATAACGGTTGCGGACGAGTTGGTCTTGATTTAAATTCTGGGTGGAATTGTGATGCTACAAACCAAGGATGATCTTTTAATTCAATAATCTCTGCTAAACGTCCATCCGGGCTAAGACCTGAGAAGACAAACCCTTCAGCTTCCATTTGCTCGCGATATTCATTGTTAAACTCATAACGGTGACGGTGACGCTCGTACACTAGCTCATCATTGTAAGCTTCATATGCATTTGTTCCCTCTTCTAAGCGGCATGCGTATACACCTAAGCGTAACGTTCCACCTAGATCTTCTACTTCTTTTTGTTCTGGTAGTAAATCGATGACTGGGTATGGTGTTGACGGTTCGATTTCTGCTGAATGTGCACCTTCTAACCCTAATACGTTACGCGCATACTCAACTGTTGCTAACTGCATTCCTAGACAAATACCTAAAAACGGAATTTTATTCTCTCTGGCATAGCGAATTGCTTCAATTTTGCCATCAATGGCACGATCACCAAAACCACCAGGTACTAAAATACCATCTACGTCGTTTAAGTACTCATCTACGTTGTCTTTTGTAACTTCTTCTGAGCTTACCCATTTAACTTCAACATCGGAATCGAAAGCAAAACCACTATGCTTTAACGCTTCTACTACTGAAATATAAGCATCTTGTAACGCTACATATTTACCGACTAAAGCAATAGTCGTCGTTTTCGATAAGTTTTTCACTTGATCGATCAGCTGATTCCATTCAGTCATATCTGCTTCAGGATTACTTAATCCGAAATGGTCACATGCTAACTGGTCTAAACCTTGGCTTTGCATTTCAAGCGCCACTTCGTATAGCACTTCACAGTTGCGTGCTTCGATTACAGCTTTTTCGTTAATATCGCAAAATAGTGCGATTTTATCTTTCATGCTTTGGCTAATTTCACGTTCAGTTCTTAAAACAATCACATCTGGCTGAATACCTAATGAACGTAATTCTTTAACTGAGTGTTGCGTTGGTTTCGTCTTTAACTCACCAGCCGCTTCTAAGAAAGGCACTAGCGTACAATGGATGTACATGACATTGTCACGACCAACATCACTTTTCAGCTGTCTAATCGCTTCTAAAAACGGTAAGCTTTCAATGTCACCTACTGTACCGCCGATTTCTGTAATAACAACATCAGCATTCGTTTCTTTTCCGGCTTGATAAACTTTATCTTTAATTTCATTTGTAATGTGAGGGATGACTTGGACTGTACCACCTAGATAGTCTCCTCGACGTTCTTTACGTATTACAGATGAATAGACTTTACCTGTTGTAATATTGCTATATTTATTTAAATTAATATCGATGAAACGTTCATAGTGACCTAAGTCTAAATCTGTTTCTGCACCGTCTTCAGTAACGAACACTTCACCGTGCTGATAAGGACTCATCGTACCTGGGTCTACGTTTAAGTATGGATCGAACTTTTGGATCGTCACGTTTAACCCGCGATTTTTTAATAAGCGTCCTAATGATGCTGCTGTAATTCCTTTTCCTAATGATGAAACTACTCCACCTGTTACAAAAATATACTTCGTCATTCTTTTCTGCCTCGCTTTCTCTATCGTTAGGGTATGTCAAAATTCTTTATAAAAAACAAAAAAAGCTCCCGAATTCAATTCGGGAGCTTTACATTTATTTTAGAGAGCCCACATAGAATAATACGCCTATGTCAATTTAAAGTCAAGTTCGTTTTTTATAAATCTTCGTCTTCGTCACCTTTGTCTAAATCTTTCTCAAGGTCGTCAACTTCGTCTTCGAAAACTTCTTCTGACTCTGCTTCTTCTTCAACCGCTAGATCGTCTTCAAGAAGGACTTCTTCTTCAGCCGCTGGTTCTTCTTTAGCTTTCTTCTTTTTCTTTTTCTTCTTTGGTTTTTCTTCAGCAACAAATGCATCTTCAACCGTTTGATCGAACGGATACCAGTGCTTTAATCCCCAAAGGTTTGAACCGACAGATAGGAAACGGCCATCAATATTTAAATCCGTATAAAACTGAGAAATAAATTGTTGTTTTTCTTCTTCAGAAAAATCTCTCGCTTCAGCAACTAGCTTGAAAATATCTTGGAAGTTTTTAGCTTGGTTTTCTTCTAGCATGATCTCGTACGCAATATCAATCATGGACATTTCTTTAACTTCTTCTTTACTGTACTTTGTTAAGCTCACAACCAGCACTCCTTTACCCAGTTAACAGGAACTTTTTTAGCTATTTTCCTAGTTTACAGAATATCATACATTATCGTCAATTCAAGCAAAATTTATATCTATATTTTTTATTATATCATTTAAGCGTTGATTTACTTTAATTTTTGATGGTTAGTGGGGGTGGTGATTAGATCATGTGCAGGTGGGGGTGGAAATAATTAGGGTGTTTGGCGCGCTTTGGGGTAGGTAGTTTTTTGGCGATTGAGGGTTGGGTTTTGGCGTTCGTGAAGTTTATTTGGCGTTCGAGAGGTGTTTTCTGGCGCTCATGAAATTTTTCTGACGTTCGAGGCGGAATTTCTGGCGCTTGCGAAGTTTATTTGGCGCTCGCACAGGATGATCAGCTTTCAATTTATCAGCGCTTCACGTGAATTTATCGGCTCCCATTTATTTTTATCAGCGTTCGACATGCGTTTATCGGCGCTCGCTTATTTTTATCAGCGTTCGACATGCGTTTATCAGCGCTCACAAGATTTTATCAGCGCTCGATACACATTTATCAGCGTTCACGCATGTTTATCAGCGCTCGATCGACTCCAAAAGAAAAACTCGCCGAAACGCGTTCGACGAGTTACATATTTTACATATTACGACGGTATTGTCCGCCGACTTCGTATAGTGCGTTTGTGATTTGGCCTAAGCTTGCGACTTTTACTGTCTCCATTAGCTCAGCAAAGACGTTACCTTCTGATGCTGCGACTTGTTTCAGTCGTTTTAGGGCTTGCTCGGCTTCATCGGCATTACGCTCTTGGAAGGCGCGCAAGTTTGCGATTTGTTGTTGTTTTTCTTCTTGTGTTGCACGCGCTACTTCCATTGAGTTTATCTCATCTTCTGATGGTGGGTTTGGATTTTGATACGTGTTAACACCAACGATTGGCAGTTCACCAGTATGTTTTTTACCTTCATAATAAAGTGACTCTTCTTGGATTTTACCACGTTGATATTGACGTTCCATCGCACCTAATACGCCACCGCGATCATTAATGCGCTCAAACTCTTGTAGTACTGCTTCTTCTACTAAGTCTGTTAGTTCTTCTAAAATGTACGAACCTTGAAGTGAGTTCTCTGTCTTCGTTAAACCGAACTCTTTACTAATAATCATTTGAATAGCCATGGCACGACGCACTGACTCTTCTGTCGGTGTCGTGATCGCTTCGTCATAAGCATTCGTATGAAGTGAATTCGTATTATCTTGAATTGCGATTAATGCTTGTAATGTCGTACGAATGTCATTAAAGTCAACTTCTTGTGCGTGTAGTGAACGGCCTGACGTTTGGATATGGTACTTCAACTTCTGGCTACGCTCATTAGCGCCATACTTATCACGCATAACGATTGACCAAATACGACGAGCGACGCGTCCGATCACCGTGTACTCAGGATCTAAACCGTTTGAGAAGAAGAATGATAAGTTCGGTGCGAATTTATTAATGTCCATCCCACGGCTTAAGTAATATTCAACGTACGTAAAGCCGTTAGCTAGTGTAAAGGCTAGCTGACTAATTGGGTTCGCACCTGCTTCTGCAATGTGATATCCCGAGATCGATACCGAGTAATAGTTACGCACTTCATTTTCAATAAAGTACTCTTGAATGTCACCCATCATACGTAGGGCAAACTCTGTTGAGAAAATACACGTGTTTTGACCTTGGTCTTCTTTTAAAATATCGGCTTGCACTGTACCGCGAACGACAGAGATTGTTTCAGTCTTAATTTGTTCACGCTCTTCAGCATTCGGTTCGCGACCATTTTCTTCTTGGAACTTCGCGATTTGTTGATCAATCGCTGCATTGAAATACATCGCTAAAATGATCGGTGCAGGGCCGTTAATTGTCATTGATACAGAAGTCATTGGATGGCATAGATCGAAACCATCATATAACTTCTTCATATCTTCAACTGTACAAATGCTTACACCTGACTCGCCGACTTTACCGTAAATGTCAGGTCGCTCATCCGGATCTTCACCGTAAAGTGTTACGGAGTCAAAAGCGGTACTTAAACGTTTCGCATCTTCGTCTTTCGATAAATAGTGGAAACGACGATTAGTACGTTCTGGTGTCCCTTCACCTGCGAACTGGCGTGTTGGGTCTTCACCTCGACGCTTGAACGGGAAAACACCTGCTGTATAAGGGAAGTATCCTGGTACATTTTCTAAAAGCATGAACTTTAGACGATCGCCCCAGTCTTTATACTTCGGAAGTGCGACTTTAGGAATTTTCAGACCAGATAAGCTTTCCGTGTTTAGCTCGACTTTAAATTCTTTTCCGCGAACTTCATAGGACATTTCATCCTTTGTGTAACTCTCTTTCAGCTCATCATACTTTTCAAGCTGTTGAACACTTTCTTCTTCTAACTGCTTTTCATATTTTTCGATTAAGTTATGAATCGCTTCAATCTCTTCTTCTGCTAACTCTTCTTTTGTACCTTCTAGCTTATAAAGTTTGCTTGCAATTTCACTTTGCCTATTGGCTTTGTCTTTATAGCCTTGAACGGCCTGGACGATATCACGTAAATATTGGCGGCGCTCAGGCGGGATAATTAAGTTTTGCTTTTCAACTACTTTAATGTTAGTTTCAAACGGCACTTCAACATCCCAGTTGTAGCGGTCATTTAACGTTTCAAGTAGTGAAGCAAAAAGGGTATTCGTACCAGCGTCGTTAAACTGACTCGCGATTGTGCCGAACACTGGGAACGTTTCATGGTTTTCATGAAAAAGCATATGACTACGCTCGTATTGTTTACGTACTTGGCGTAACGCATCTTCAGACCCTTTTTGTTCGAATTTGTTAATGACGACAAAGTCAGCAAAATCGATCATGTCAATTTTTTCTAACTGTGATGGTGCACCGAATTCAGCTGTCATCACGTACATTGATAAGTCTGTAATCTCAGTGATTTCAGCATCACCTTGACCGATTCCGCTAGTCTCTACGATAACAAAATCAAAATTCGCTGCTTTTACGACGTTAATCGCATCGGTAATCGCTTTTGAAAGCTCACTTTTCGAATCACGTGTTGCAAGCGAACGCATGTAAACACGTGGGTTAAAAATCGCATTCATACGAATACGGTCACCTAATAAAGCACCGCCTGTTTTCTTTTTCGTTGGGTCTACTGAAATAATCGCGACTTTTTTATCAGAGACTTCATTAACGAAACGGCGAATCAGTTCGTCTGTTAATGAACTTTTACCTGCACCACCAGTACCTGTGATCCCTAATACAGGCACTGAAGAACCGTTGATTTTTAATAGTTCATCTAGCTTATCACTAGAAACAGAACCGTTTTCAACGTGTGTGATTAGTCGAGCGACGGCTTGGTTGTCGCCTTCTTTTGCCGCTTTAGCATCCGCTTCTAATTCGATTGGCGTTGGGTGGTCACATTCTTCTAACATTGTATTGATCATGCCTTGTAAGCCTGTTTCGCGACCGTCTTCAGGTGAGAAAATTCGCGCGACACCGTAATCGTGCAGTTCTTTAATTTCACGTGGTAAAATTACACCGCCGCCACCACCGTATACGCGGATGTGACCTGCACGTTTTTCGTTTAATAAGTCGACCATATATTTAAAATATTCTACGTGTCCACCTTGATAAGAAGAGATTGCAATACCTTGTGCATCTTCTTGAATTGCAGCATTAACAACGGCTTCAACAGAGCGATTGTGCCCTAAGTGGATGACTTCAGCACCACTTGCCTGAAGGATTCGTCTCATAATGTTGATTGAAGCATCGTGTCCGTCAAATAAACTTGATGCTGTTACGAATCTAACAGGGTGTTTCACTTCATAAGCTACTTGCTGTTGCATCATTACACGCCTCCTTGTTGTTTTGTTTGTGTGAGGTGCGCCAGTTGATTTTTTAATAAATTAAATTGGTGTTGTGTATATTGTTCTAGTGAAAATTCTTTTTGCAACACCCAACGGCGAAAGCCCCACATTTGCCCTTGGATAAAAATATTGTTAGAGATTAACGTAATCTCGTCTTGGCTTAAAATGTCTTTGTAGCTGTTTTCAAGAATGATTTCAAACAGCCTAAGCATTTCTTTTTCTTTATTTAACACGTATTCTTGCGCGTCTTTCGGAAGTGCTTTTAATTCTTGATAAAGGATCAGCACTTCATCTTGTAATTCATCCATCAGTTGAAAATAAGATTCAACCGCTTGATATAACGAACTTTCAGATTTTGTGTCTGTGTCGATGACTGCTTCCATTCGTGCTTTTACTTCATCGTAAATGGCATCACAAACGAGAAAGAGAACGTCTTCCTTTTTCCGAATGTACTCATAAAGCGTGCCGATACTAAATCCTGCTGCTTTAGCAATTTCGCGAGTCGTTGCACGGTGGAAACCTTTCTGTTTAAAGAGGGTTACAGCACCTTTATGTAGTTGGGCGCGTCGTTTGACTATAAGTGATTCATCTTTAATTGATGAACTAATTTCTTTTACCATCTGACTCCCCCTTACTCAACCCTTTCCACTCACTAAGCCATGTTTCAGCTAAATGGTAAGGATCTTCAACTTGATTTAACTTCTCTTTCATTTGAGGGGTGTTTTCAATTGTTTTGTATAAATCTCTATATAAAGCTTCTTGCATCAGTTCATAGACTTCATGCCGTAGTTGTTCTTTTCTTTTTTGCACACCTGCTTCAGACTGCTGAAGGTATTGCCAATGGTGCTTGAATGCCTCGTGTAATTCTTCAAAGCCAGTCGGTTTAGCAGCAGATGTTGTTTCGACAATTTGCGGTTCATAGTCGTGACCTGCAATATGGATTAAATCTTTTAGTTGATTTTTCAACTTACGAACTCCTGGTAAGTCTGCCTTGTTTAAAATGAACAGATCGGCAATTTCCATAATGCCAGCTTTGAAGACTTGTAAAATATCACCAGAATTCGGCGTAAGAATGACAGCTGTAGTGTCTGCCACTTTCATAATGTCGAGCTCTGACTGACCGACACCGACTGTTTCGACGATGATATAATCAAAGCCATACGCATCACAAGCTCTAATCGCATCTTTTGTTGCCCGTGCTAAACCGCCTAAACTACCGCGCGTTGCCATACTGCGAATGAAGACATTTTCATCGGTAAAATGTTTATGCATGCGAACTCGGTCACCTAGCAAGGCACCACCACTAAAAGGACTCGTTGGATCAACTGCAATGACGGCAACTTTTTTGTTTTGTTCACGTAAAAGTGTGATGAAGTGATCAACGAGTGAACTTTTACCAGCACCTGGCGAGCCAGTAATGCCAATGTAGTGCGCCCCTTTTTTACGCTGGTTAAGGTCACTTAATAGCGATAATTTATTCGGATGATCATTTTCAATCATAGTAATCGCACGTGCTAATGCTCGTTGATCTTGGTTGTCGATTCTATCAGCGAGTTGATCCATTGGCATTCAGTCCTTTCTTTGATTGGTTTGTTGGTGATTGTGCGTTTATGTGTCCGATAATTATTCGGTTTTGTCCGGCACTTTTGACGCTTCGTTTGGCAATTATGACGCTTTGTCCGGCATTTATGCGGCTCCGTCCGACAATAATTGGTTCTTATTCGGCAATTATTGGCTGCTATTCGGCAATTATTGGCTCGCCTGAATGGCTGAGGCCATTCAGGCTTTTATTTTCAATAAAACTTACTTCGTCACCATGCGGCCGACGACTAGGCGTTGAATTTCTTGTGTGCCTTCGTAAATTTGTGTGATCTTGGCATCACGCATGTAGCGTTCGACTGGGTAGTCTTTCGTATAGCCGTAGCCACCGTATACTTGAACTGCTTCGACTGTCACTTTCATTGCTGTGTCACCTGCGAAAAGTTTAGCCATTGCTGATTCTTTCTGGTAAGGTATGCCTTCTGACTCGTTGTACGCGGCTTGGTAAGTTAATAGTCTTGAAGCTTCAATCTCTGTTGCCATGTCTGCTAGTTTGAAAGAGACCCCTTGGTTTTTCGCAATTGGTTTGCCGAACTGTTCGCGTTCTTTCGCGTACTCCGTTGATTTGTCTAGTGCACCTTGTGCGATTCCAACGGCTTGAGCAGCAATTCCGTTACGCCCACCATCTAATGTCGTCATCGCGATTTTAAACCCTTCGCCTTCTTCACCTAGCATATTTTCTTTAGGAATACGGCAGTTTTCAAAGATTAATTCTGTTGTTGGAGATGAACGGATTCCTAGTTTTTCTTCCTTCTTACCAAAAGTGAATCCTTCTGTACCCTTCTCTACGATGAAAGCAGAGATTCCTTTATGTTTAGCATCCATGTCTGTTTTTGCGAAAACGACGTAAATGTCACCAACACCGCCGTTTGTAATCCAAACTTTTGAGCCGTTTAGGACGTACTCATCGCCATCTAACTTCGCTGTTGTTTTCATTGATGATACGTCACTTCCTGCACCTGGTTCTGATAAAGCATAAGCACCGAGCGCTTCACCTGTTGCTAGACGTTGTAGGAAGTTTTGCTTTTGCTCTTCATTTCCGTACATGTAAATTGGCCAGCTAGCTAATGAAATGTGAGCTGATAGCGTTACCCCTGTTGATGCACATACACGTGAAAGTTCTTCAACAGCGATCACGTAGCTCACAAAGTCAGACCCGATTCCGCCGTATTCTTCTGGCCAAGGAATCCCTGTTAATCCTAGTTCTGCCATTTTATCGAAAATTTCACGGTCAAAGCGCTCCTCTTCATCACGCTCTGCCGCTGTTGGTTCTACTTCATTAACCGCAAAATCACGAACCATTTTGCGTAACATTTGTTGTTCTTCTGTTAGTTGGAAATTCATAATGTTTGCCTCCCTTTTTATTTCAACAGTTGTCTACTAATGACAACGTTTTGCACTTCAGTTGTACCCTCGTAAATTTGAGTGATTTTTGCATCACGGAAATAACGCTCAACTGGATAATCTTCAGTATATCCATAGCCACCAAACACTTGAACAGCTTCTATTGACGTATCGACTGCTGTTTTAGAAGCAAACTTTTTCGCCATTGATGCTTGGATACTGCTGTCCATACCCGCTTGGTACAGTGATGCCGCATTATAGACTAATAGTTTTGAAGATTCGACTGCTGTTGCCATGTCTGCTAGTTTAAAAGAAACACCTTGGTGCTTTGCGATTGGACGTCCGAACTGTTCACGCTCTTTTGCATAATCAGTTGCTGCATCAAAAGCTGCTTCAGCAATCCCTAGCGCTTGAGCTGCAATACCAATGCGTCCAATATTTAAGTTAGCTAAAGCGATTTTGAACCCTTCGCCTTCTTTTCCTAAAAGCTGTGATGCTGGCACTTTACATTGATCAAATGTTAAAGCTACCGTGCTTGAGCCGTGTAGACCCATCTTCTTCTCTGCAATACCAACTTCAAATCCTGGTGTGTCTTTTTCTACGATAAAAGCTGAAACGCCTTTACTCCCAAGTTCCGGGTTCGTATTAGCGAAAACGATATACGTATCAGCGTAACCACCATTTGTAATGAACACTTTTGAACCGTTTATGACGTAATGGTCACCGTCTTTAACTGCTTTTGTCTTAATATTACCTGCATCACTTCCGGCACTCGGTTCTGTTAATGCAAATGCACCTAAATACTCTCCTGATGCAAGCTTAGGCAAATAGTGGTTCACTTGTTCTTCAGTACCAAACTTCAAGATTGGGAATGTTCCAACGGATGTATGAACCGATAAAATGACACCTAACGTTGCGCTTACCTTTGACAGCTCATGAATGGCAATGATGTAAGATGTATAGTCCATACCAGCGCCGCCAAGCTTTTCATTAATTGGAATACCGAGTAACCCGAGTTCACTCATCTTTTGGATCAATTCTTCTGGAAAACGGTCTTCTTTTTCCATACGCTCGACTTCAGGTGCGACTTCATTTTGGGCAAAGTCACGCACCATCTTACGCATCATCTCTTGTTCTTCTGTAAAATGTAAATTCATGAATGTTTTCCTCCAATGACAATCTCATACGAACTATTCGTAGACGTAGAATCCTCTGCCTGACTTCTTACCTAACCAGCCTGCGCTAACGTATTTACGTAACAATGGGCAAGGACGATACTTACTATCACCGAAGCCTTCGTGTAAAATTTCCATA
>NZ_AKIF01000051.1 GCF_000269905.1 Alkalibacillus haloalkaliphilus C5 | reverse complement strand
AACACTTCAGGCATGAGGTTCACCACCATGAGTGAGACGTTCAACGAAACCTTGAGCGCTTCGATCAATCTTCTGAATACCAGCTGGTTCTATTGCAACCGTTTCATACTCTTCACCATCTGTCATAACGGTTACACGTTCACAGATACTTTTAATTACTTCCATCTCGTGACTAACGATTACAATCGTTACACCGAAGTTTTCATTAATCCGCTTCAGTACACTCAGGATCTCTGCCGTTGTATTAGGATCAAGTGAAGATGTTGGTTCATCGCATAACAACACTGTAGGCTGGTTAACTAGAGCACGTGCAATCGCAACACGTTGTTTTTGTCCCCCACTTAATTGAGCCGGGTATTGGTCTTTTAAATGATCTAAACCTACGAATTGTAGGCTTTCTATCACGCGATTTTCCCGCTCTTGTTTCGGCACTTTTGATAACTCTAATGGGACAACGACATTATCATAGACTGTTTTATTACCTAACAAGTTATAATGTTGGAAGATCATCGCAATAGATTGTCTTGCTTCTCTTAACTTTCTTCCTTTTAATCTAGTAAGTGAATCATCGTTAACAATGACTTCTCCATGGTCTGGACTTTCAAGTAAATTGATCAACCTTAACAAGGTCGATTTACCTGCCCCACTTGCGCCAATGATACCATAAATTTCGCCATGATTAACTGATAAAGAAACTGATTTAATCGCTTCATAATCACCAAAACGTTTACTAACATTTTGTATTTTAATCATAAAAAAACCCCTTCCCATGGCATGAAAGGTGATTAAGAACTTTTATATTATAACTTATGTTCACACACTTGTCATTTAGTAGAGTTCAGAATTTGTTCGCTAACATAAAGAATTCAATACTAATCCTATCATAGCACAATTGTGTTAAAACCACATAAAAAAGCATAATTAGCTTAACTAATTATGCTTCTCTCTCTTATGTTGTTGCTGCTACTTCATTTGCTACTTCTTGTTCATCTAACTCTAATATTTCTGCAGTTGATTGATGAATCTGACGGATAAGTTCTGGGTTATCAACTAATGACTGACCGTAAGATGGGATCATTTCTTTTAACTTAGGCTCCCAAGCAGCAATTTGCTGAGGGAAGCATTTCTCTAACACTTCTAACATAACTGAAACGGCTGTTGATGCACCTGGTGATGCACCAAGTAAAGCTGCAATTGAACCATCAGATGCTGTGACAACTTCTGTACCAAACTGAAGTGTCCCTTTCCCGCCTTCTTCAGTGTCTTTAATCACTTGTACACGTTGGCCTGCTACAACTAAGTCCCAGTCTTCGCTTTTTGCATTTGGGATAAAGTCTCTTAACGTTTCCATACGCTTTTCTTTAGATAGCATCACTTGTTGGATTAAATACTTTGTTAAAGGCATTTCTTTCGCACCTGCTGACAACATTGTAAACAGATTGCTTGGCTTAACAGAAGTCATTAAATCAAACAAGGAACCAGTTTTTAAGAACCTCGGCGAAAATCCGGCAAATGGTCCAAATAATAAAGACTTCTCATTATTAATATAACGTGTATCAAGATGTGGTACTGACATTGGTGGTGCTCCTACCGGGGCTTTACCGTAAACCTTTGCATGGTGTTGTTCCACAACCTCAGGATTTTTACATACCATGAACAGTCCACTAACTGGGAAACCACCGATATTCTTACCTTCAGGGATACCTGACTTTTGTAGTAAGTGTAAGCTTCCACCACCAGCACCGATAAAGACGAACTTCGCTGTATGACGTTCAACTGTATTCGTCTCTAGGTTGCGGATCTTTAACTCCCATGAGCCGTCATCTTTTTGGTTTAGTTGATCGACACTGTGCTTATAATGTACTTCTACATTTTGTTCTTTTAAATGGTCGAAAGTCTTACGAGTTAAAGCACCAAAATTAACATCTGTTCCGCCATCAATTTTAGTAGCTGCAATCGGTTCTTCTACTTGGCGGTCTTCCATAATTAAAGGTGTCCATTCCTTAATTTGTTCTGGATCATCCGAGAACTCCATGCCTGTAAATAGTGGGTTACTAACCATCGCTTCATAACGTCTCTTTAAGAAATCAACATTATCTTTACCATGAACCAAACTCATATGGGGTAAAGCTTTAATGAATTCTTCTGGACGATCAAGCTGGTTATGATTTACTTGATAAGACCAAAACTGCTTGGACACTTGGAATTGTTCATTAATCTTGGTCGCTTTTGTCGTATCAATTGAGCCGTCTGACTTTTCACTTGTGTAATTTAACTCACACAACGCAGCGTGTCCTGTTCCTGCATTATTCCATTCATTCGAACTTTCCTCACCCGAATGCTCGAGCTTTTCGAAAACTTTAATGTTCCAACTTGGCTCTAATTCATTTATAAGAGAACCTAATGTTGCACTCATGATGCCGGCACCGATTAAGATCACATCTGTATTATTGCTCATGTTCTTTCAAACTCCTTAACGTTTTGTCCAAAAGATGTATTGACCATACTAATGTCTAGCAAGATCAATCTATAAAAATTCTCATACTACTCTAGTTTAAAGTTTTTCTACTATAAGTTTATCACTAATACTAATAGATTGAAATATATATTACGGGCTAACAAAATAGGCGGAATTTTTATACGTAATTTAAAATCATTCAACAACCTCTATTTTATCCCAATATTTTGAAAAAATAAACATAACTAGACTTTTACTTTTAAAATCTTTTCGTTTCTCAAAAATTATATACTAATATGCCGTTCCAGCTGTTCAAGAGCTTATGAGCTGGTGGTCAGCTTCATAACAGAAACCAAAAAAGACGGTTCCTAAGTACGGATTCGTCATTAATTCAATCGAGCAAACCTTATCCGAATACGTCTAAACAAACTGTACTTACCAACTTTTAATTCTTTTAAATAGTCTCCATCGGGGTTTTGAAACCTTTGTTTAATTGAATTAAATTGCCAGCTCTGACTAGGGTTCAGCTTCATTCTATTAAAATTTCTTAAAAAATCCATATCGCTAAATTCAGCCAAACCAAACTTGTAACCTAATAGCATCAAAGATTTAGCTTCAACTTCAGAAAATGAATCAAGGTCGGTTCTAATATTTGATAAATAGTGTTGCACTTTTACATTAACACCATGGTTTACTTGGCCTAATTCTTTGTTTGTTCTTGTGTACCGTGGTAGCGCGTATCTCATATCAATATGTTCTTGGTCGATATCAATATTATTTAAATTATTTCTTACAATAGCATTAATAAATATATTTTGAGTCCTCACAATGACGTTAATTAAAAAGTTCGACGGCTTGGGCTTTGCTTCCAAATATTTTGAGCCATCACTTATGATTAAATGGTTACACCCTTCGTTTAACAGACTATTAGTACCTAGATTATCTAAAATGCCCCCATCGACTAACTGGATATTGAGTGGACCCTTTTTAATTGAAACAGGCTTAATAAATGCTGGTACGGCAGCTGATGCAGCAACAGCCTTTCCAACGGTAAAACCACTTAAACAATGAGGTTCATCCTTGTGATGTCCTTCAACCTGCTCCATTTCATTCAAATATCCTTTTATCTGATCATTTTCCTCACTCGTAAATAACCACAACTCACCGTTATTTAACGAAGTCGTATTAACAATTATTTTAGGTGGTTTATTTTGTTCATGTAATGGTTCAATTTTTAAATCATTTAATGATAGATGATGTTTCTCATTAAGAATGCTCTTAAACACTTCATCTAACTTTTCACTTAACTCATCACCTGTCATCGTATAGAGCTTATGAAGACCTCTTAACCCGAAAGTTCGAAACCCTTTTTGAACAATGTTTAATAGATCACTCTCAACAGCTTGAACAATCTCAGTATAATCCTCGTCTTGAATTGGGCGGTCATTCGATTCTAGCCACTTTTTCAAATGCAGATAATAAATCATACCAACAATCGAACCACCTGAAACCGTTGAGATTGTATCTACTTCTTTCAACTTCCTGAACTCTGCTAACTGAGCTAATAACCCAACATGAAATAAAGCAGCTCGAAAACCTCCACCTGACAGAGCTAAGCCTACTTTCCTCTTAACGGGTTCAACAGTAGATAACTTCATGTTTATACCTACTCTCTTCAAACTCTTATATGGTTAATATATTTGCTTCTGGCGAGTTCAGTTTGTGCCAAGTCGCTATTAAAGTATATTAGTGTATGCCTCTTTTAACACCACTTAATAGTGAAATTCGACATACACCAATCTACTCCTTCTAAAATAAGTTCAAACACCTAGTCAATTATGAATATTCAGGCATTAAGACTTATAAAATTAAAATCACGATTTTTTAAAAATAAAAACGCTTTCCGAATAGACCTGTTGTAGTTGATAATGATATGATTGTAGATGGGAAATTTATAGAATGACGATAAGGAAGTGATTTGAAATGAATCAAACACATTTTGACAAAATGAAAAACGGTAATGGTTTCATTGCTGCACTTGACCAAAGTGGCGGTAGTACTCCAAAGGCGTTAGAAGGATACGGCGTAACAGAAGACCAGTACTCAAACGAAGAAGAGATGTTTGACCTTGTCCATCAAATGCGCACACGCATCATTACTTCTCCAGCTTTTGATGCAGACAAGATTCTTGGAGCGATCCTATTCGAACAAACGATGGACCGTGAAATTGAAGGTAAGTACACTGGTGACTACCTATCTGAAAAAGGTATTGTACCGTTCTTAAAGATCGATAAAGGCTTAGCTGACAAAGAAAATGGTGTTCAACTCATGAAGCCAATCCACGATCTTGACGAAACGTTACGCCGTGCTAATGAGCGTGGCATGTTCGGGACAAAAATGCGTTCAGTCGTCCATGAACCAAACGAAGAAAACATTAAAGCAGTTGTTGATCAACAGTTCGAAATCGGTAAGAAAATTATCGAAGCTGGCTTAGTTCCAATTATCGAACCAGAAGTTGACATTAACAGCTCTGACAAAGAACAATGTGAAGACATTCTAAAAGCTGAAGTTAAGAAGCATTTAGATCAGTTAGGTTCTGATGAGTACGTTATGCTTAAGCTAACGATTCCTTCAAAAGCTAACCTTTACAAAGACTTAGCTGAACATCCAAACGTTGTGCGCGTTGTTGCACTATCTGGTGGTTACACTCGTGACGAAGCTAATGAAAAGCTTAAAGACCACGAGAACCTAATTGCAAGCTTCTCTCGTGCACTAGCAAGTGAATTAAACGTTAATCAATCAGAAGAAGAATTTAACAATACACTTCAAGAAGCTGTCGATTCAATTTACGACGCGTCAGTTAACAAAAACTAAATGAACAAACATGAAGGAAGCCTGTTTCACGTGAAAAGTGAAGCAGGCTTTTCTCTTGAATATTTTGAAATACTTTAGCAAAAATATATTACGTTACGGCAGTTAAAAACAGAAGGCATATAGAAAAGCTCCAGAAGTTTTGAAATGAGGTACATTGATGAATGGATGCAAAACTAAAGTATAAAACCTTTATTTTTTTACTAGGTTAATTTTAGGAAGCATAATTGGTATAGTTGTCAGTTCTGCTACAGCTTTCCTACTAAATACTAATGATTTTTTAGGAGAGGTACGAGAAGAAAGCGGATCGCTTATTTTACTACTTCTTTTAGGAGGAATTATCCTAGGATACATATATATGAAATTTGGAAAGCAACATATTAATAACACTTTGCATGACGCAGCCGAGTTAATTAACAATGGAGTTATTTAACGGAGAAGGTGTCGAATATTTCTTCATTGTTTGCCTAGTTAGTTATCTATTCTCAGGCACCATGGATGATGGCCTTCTCAAAAAATATATAAACCTAAGAGCACGTTATATAATATCACTAACGGAGAAACGATTGAAAATGCTAAGAAAAAGAAAAACACCAAACCTTAGTATCAAATTATGAACACTCCTCTCGCCCCCTTGAAAAAGCTTAACCTTTCTAGTAAATTGAGTTGAAAACATTATATGGAAATCAATATTATCTAGTGTTTCTTAATTGAATATATATATAATGATAAGCCTGTTTCACGTATAATGTGAAGCAGGCTTATGTTACAGCTAATTATTCGTATTGAGTGATTTTTTGTATTTAACATAGGTATAAACTAACTGGATTGCACAAGTAATAATTAAGGTTAAGGATAAAACTAATGTAACCGTATTCGAAAAGACTTTAGTGTAAACCATAATGAAAATCAGTACAATTGATAATAATGAGATCAAAACGGTTCGTTGAAACTTTTCCAGTCTATTTAAATATTTATAAAAAAACTTACTTTTACTCACAAAATCCCTCCTAAGCTCTGTGCTCTAAAGGCACTAGATTCACACTATATCCTCACTTGTTTCAGATTTCACTATAATTTAAAAATATGATTGTAATATAAATATGATGAAACTTTACAGTTAATTGCAATTTTAAAGTGATACAATAGTAATAAATTTTAATTTCTGCGGTGATAATCAATGAACACATTATTAAATAGTGATGCTGGGCTTTTTTTGTTAAAACAAAATTTTGAACAAGAAAGTACATGGCGTTCCGATGATTGCTACAAGTTTATCTTCTCTCTTCATGGATCAACCAATTATCATACAAACCGTAAAGAGATGACAATACATCAGAATCAGTTCTTTATGTTAAACCCTAGTGAAGAGCATAAACAAATCGCTGTCGACCATAGTAAATTTTTAATTGAGTTAGATTCAAATGTCTTAAATCAGTTATCTAATTCTTTCTTTAACCAAACATTTGACGTTCAATTTGCTTCCTTAGTTCAATTTCAGAAACCTGTTTTTCAATGGGCACAGTTTATAATTAATTATTTAGAGATTTTAGAAAATGAGCCTTTAGAAATCAAGCAAGCTTTTTTAGATCACAATTTAATTTACTTTAGTAATATACTTTTAAAAAGCGCTGTCAGCAGCCACTTAACAGACATAAACTTAAGCTCTTATAATGTGCTAAATAAAAATATTTTTAACACATTGAGTGCATTAAAAGAAGATTATAACAGTAACTGGACTTTAGATGACATGGCGAAAGTCGCTAACTTAAGTAAGTATCAATTTGCACATGTATTTAAAGAACTGATTGGTATTTCACCTTATTCATGGCTTCAGATTTATAGAATTGTGCGTAGTCAGCAATTATTAAAATACACAAAACTAACCATATTAGAGATCGCTTTAGAATGTGGGTTTTCATCAGTCAATGTTTATAACCGTTTGTTTAATATGCTTTACGGTAAATCACCGAGTCATTTTCGTAAAATGGTAAGATAGTAACCTATTCCTGATAACACCATGACTAATCCACATATGATAAAGATGATATTAATACTCACATAGCTCGATAATAATCCAAACACACCAAGAGAAATAGCATTTGATAAGTAAAGAAGGAATGCATTAAAGCTAAACCCTTTTCCTAACATATCGTTTGGTAATAGCAACTGGAGTAAATAAACCCTAGCTAAGCTGGAAATAGGGAGTCCAACAGCAACAATAATTGCTCCAATAAAATAAATAGGCAATGTAAATGCTATTCCTATTGTAAAAATGCCTACACCCCAAACAACTGAAGCAATTATGTAATGTTTAAGATTCAACCTTTCCCATACATAAGGAACAATAATATTAACCAAGATTACGCATACACCAAACGAACCTAAAAGTATGCTATACCATTCCTCTGCATTGTTGACCGTAGTTGATAACTGTAATAAAAGACCTACCTGCCAAACCCACGTATTAAAAAACACCATGATGAATGTAACTATAAATAATGTTCTTAAATGCGTCTGTTTGTTAGTCCATACAACAAAACTTTTTAGAGCGAGAAAAACATCCTTAATACTCTTTCCTGCTAACCCTTTTTGGTCTTCTTTCAGGCTTATTTTAGAGATAAGTAAAGCACTTAATAAAAAAGTAATAGCATCTATAGTGAAAAAGTGAATGACCCCTACCGAGTTGATCAAAACAACACTTACAATTGGGCCTAATACCGTGGCACCACGGGTAACAGAATCTAGCAAACTATTGATTGCCGTTCGATTCTCTACTGGGACTATAATTGGAAGCAACGCCCGGTGAGCAGGGTTATAGAAACACCCTAATAACTGAATTAAAAAGCTTATTACAAGCAAATGCCAATATTGCAATAAGCCAAAATAAAAGAGAAAGACTAACGAAAATATAAGAGGAACTCTTACTAGATCAAAGAGAATTAAAAGTCTCTTCTTTTGTATCCAATCACTTACAACTCCCCCTATTAATCCAAAAAATAGATAAGGAAGCACCTGTGAAATAGCAATGCCTGTTGTATAAAGGTTGGACTCAGTTAGCTCATAAGCTAAAAACAAGAACGCCATCCCGGAAATAACGTTTCCAATGTTCGTAATACCAGCGCTCAGGATGTAAAACAGTGCATTTTTATTTGTCAAAGCTTTAACATACATTTAATCACCTCTTGCTTTTTATCTTAAGAGGTGATTAATTAACATTCTTCATCAATCTTGCTGAATTATATAAAATATATATTTGCGCTATTAGTATAAATGTAGTCCACACGTTGAATTGGGGATTTTACATATAACCCCAGGGTACGGAGTCCAACCTTAGAACTCACTGAAATTTACCAGAAATTATGAAGACGAGCTTGATACTGCCACAGTGGCTGCTACGGCCCCCATGACAGCTGCATCGACGGCTTGAACGGCCTCTGAGACAGATTTTGCTAAAACATTGCTTTTCATGATCTTTTCAATTCGATTTTTTGCTTCTTTTTTGTCTTCAGGTGCGAATAAGATTGGAGTCAATTGACAAGTGTTCAGTAAGCCTAGCAGTAAGACGGTTCGATTGTCATCAAGCTTCTCGATTTCTTCTGTAAACACCGCTTTTTGAACATCTTGAATAAGCTGATCCACCGCACCAACATTTTGAATGGGAAAGCGTCGAATTGGGAAAATGCCGAGAAATTGATAGCTTTCATCCTTAACCATTTCTTCGACCACCAAATCAGCATAAATTTGTCGTTTTAATTTGGTGTTACCAAGCTTTTGTACCCAATACTTGGCTTTCTTATCTTTTTTTGCCTGAGCAATTTGCTCTAAAGCATCATCAAGATAAACTATTCCTGTAGGCTCCGAATCAACCACGATCAACTTCTTTTTCCTTATATCAAGTTTATCCCTTAAAGCTAATTCCATTAATACAGCACCTGAAAGACCATAAATAATTCGGGAAGACGTTCTCATATAAACCGACCCCTTATCCCTTCTAGTCGCCAAAAGTAATAGCCGCTCTGGTAATAACATCTAACTCCTCCAATAGCTCTATTCCATTCATTAAGGTTATGATTTATTAACAAAAGTCTCGTGACATTAAGTTTGGTACACGTCCTCTGCTAAATTATTTGTGTCCTTAAATCTCTAGTTATATGACTTCTTATATTCCCTCCCCCCTAAGTATATTCAATAAAAATCGGTCGCTCTCCTTTATGAATACTTATTTTTTATTATATCTAGGAACGCCTTTACTTGAGGCAACTCTTTCGCATTCTCTGAATAACAAAGCCACGTTGGACGAGTTAAGTATTCGCTTTCTAATGTTAGTGGTATTAACTCATACTTTTCGGGGTCCAGATCTTGTATAGCAACTTGTGGTAGAATCGCCATTCCAATACCATGTGACATTAATTGTTTACATGTTTCTATTTGGTCAACTTTTATTTTTCTTGAAAGTCGTATACCCGGGTTCTGAATAAACCACTCATCACACATAGCGTGTAAACTAGCGTCATCACTTTGGAATTCAATTAATAGTTTTTCTTTTTGCTTATTTTCTAGTGTCTTTTTATCTACTAAATATAAGCGATCAGAAAATAGTTTGATACAGTTCAAATTAGGTGATTTTTCCCCGCGAATAATAGATAAATGAAAATCTTCTATAGAATTTCGAATTGATTGGCTTAAACCAGTCATTAATTCGACCTTCACGTTTGGATATAAATCTATATACTCCTCAAGTATTTGCGGTAGTAAGTATTGCCCAACAACAGAGGATACTGCTAGTGAAAGTCTACCATTCACAGTGTTGGAGACCTTTGAAAGTTCGTCTAATAACCTTTTCTCTCTGTTGATCATTTCTTCTGCAAAATTAATAACTTTCTCCCCAACAGGTGTTACGAGCAAGTTTTTGTGATTACGTATAAATAGCTTTTCTTCCCACTGATCTTCTATTTGTTTTAAGCGTTGGCTTATTGCAGGTTGAGAAATCAAAAGTTCTTTAGCAGCTCCACTGATTGTTCCTAATTTTTTAATTGTAACTAGCAGTTTATAATCATCAATTTTCATATAAATATCTCCATCTTTTTGTATAAAATCAAGGTTATTGGAAATCATTAACTCTCCCACTTCATACTATAAGCAAAATTTATACAAATCAATAATTAATCAGTATTTTACTTATATAACATTAATGTTTAAAATAAAAATAGACCAGTTGTTAAAATTTGGATGTTTTTCATATGTCATTTGAATTTAAAAAGATCGACCATGTTCAATTAGCTGCACCTAAAGGTTCTGAAGATACTGCAAGACAATTTTTCGCTGATATTTTAGGTTTTGAAGAAATTGAAAAGCCAGACGTTCTCAAGAAGCGTGGAGGTGTTTGGTTTTCATTTGGAAGTAACCAAATTCATATTGGGATTGAAGATCCTTTTCTTCCTGCTAAAAAAGCACATCCCGCATTCGAGGTTAGAAATATCGAACAATTAAAGCAACACTTAACGAATCATGAAGTTGAATATATTGAAGATGGAAATTTACCTAACGCTAACAGAATATATGTAAGTGACCCGTGGGGAAACAGAATCGAA
Organism: Alkalibacillus haloalkaliphilus C5; assembly: GCF_000269905.1. Lineage (GTDB taxonomy): Bacteria > Bacillota > Bacilli > Bacillales > Alkalibacillaceae > Alkalibacillus > Alkalibacillus haloalkaliphilus_A. Next base: position 6,306 of record NZ_AKIF01000051.1, on the reverse strand, counting down.
CTACTAGAGTGGGGAAATTAAATAGGAGAGAGACATGAAATTCACGGAAATTAAGCTACAAACGAATAAATTAAATAAAATGTAAGATTTCTACCAAGATGTACTGGAATTTCAAATTATTAACGAAAGTACAGACGGTTTCTCAGTTCAAATAGGTTACACTAATCTAATCTTCAAACAATCAACGGAAAACTTAGAGCCCTTTTATCATTTTGCTATAAATATACCAGAAAATAAAATGTAAGAAGCAAAGTCTTGGATACTATCGAAAATAGATTTAAATAAAGAGGATGGATCTGATGAAGTTTTCTTTAAAAGTTGGAATGCTCACGCCATTTATTTTGAAGACCCGTCAGGAAATATATTAGAATTAATCGCTCGCCACAATTTGGAAAAAACCCTGTGGAGCATGACTTTTCTTCCCGCGATTTGATCAATATTAGTGAAATAGGAATTGTAGTAGATGAGGTGATTCCATTCGTGAGAAAGCTAAATGAATTGGGAATCCCTAACTGGAGAGATGATCGTGAAGGACTAACACCAGTTGGAGATGAAAATGGCCTTTCTATAACCGTAAAGGAAGGTCGTAGATGATTTTTCTCAAATAAAGATGCAAAATTTTATCCTTTTGAAGTGAATGTTGAGGGTATAGGTTCATTTTCATTTAAGAAGCGTGGAAATAAAGTTTTAATTAAATCAACAACAACAAAAAAGGACGACCATTAAGAAGATGGTCGTCCTTTTTAAAACAATTTGTTTACATTATTCTTTATTTAAGATCAAAACGATCTGCATTCATCACTTTAACCCATGCATCTACGAAGTCACGCACAAACTTTTCTTTGTTATCATCTTGTGCATAAACTTCTGCAATTGAGCGTAATACAGAGTTTGAACCGAACACAAGGTCAACACGAGTTGCCGTGTGAGCGACTTCACCAGTCTTACGGTCACGTCCTTCATAAATAGTACCGTCTACAGGCTTCCACTCAACGCCCATATCAAGTAGGTTTACGAAGAAGTCGTTAGTTAGAGTACCAACTTGATCAGTGAATACGCCGTGCTGTGTTCCACTGTGGTTAGTACCTAGTACACGCATACCACCAACAAGTACAGTCATTTCTGGTGCTGTTAAGCCTAATAGTTGAGCTTTGTCTAACATTAACTCTTCTGGGCTAACACTGTATTCTTTCTTTTGGTAGTTGCGGAAACCGTCAGCTACCGGCTCTAAATCATCAAAGCTCTCTGCATCTGTTTGCTCTTCTGTAGCATCGCCACGTCCTGGAGCGAATGGAACAGTTACATCAACGCCTGCATCACGTGCCGCTTTTTCTACTGCTGCACTACCACCTAGTACAATTAAGTCAGCAAGGCTAACTTTCTTATCTAGATGACCTTGAACTTCTTCTAGTACATTTAGTACTCTTTCAAGTTGTTCAGGCTGGTTAACTTCCCAATCCTTTTGTGGAGCAAGGCGAATACGTGCACCATTTGCGCCTCCGCGGTGGTCTGAACCACGGTAAGTGCTTGCTGAAGCCCATGCTGTTGTTACAAGTTCACTAGTTGTAAGGTCAGTGTCTAAGATTAGTGCCTTAATCTTTTCTACCTCTTCATCTGATAGCTCGTAATCAACTTCTGGTACTGGATCTTGCCAGATTAGTTCTTCTTCTGGAACTTCTGGACCTAAATATCTTGAACGAGGTCCCATGTCACGGTGTAATAGCTTAAACCATGCACGAGCAAATGCGTCTGCGAACTCTTCTGGATTCTCATGGAAACGACGAGAAATCTTTTCATAAGTTGGATCCATACGCATTGCCATATCCGCAGTCGTCATCATTGTTTCAACTTTAACAGATGAATCTTCTGCATCCGGTGCTAAGTGATCTTCAGTAGGGTTAACAGGCCTCCACTGATTTGCACCTGCAGGGCTCTTTGTAAGCTCCCATTCATATCCAAACAATAAGTCAAAGTAAGTGCTGTCCCATTGTGTTGGTGTTGGAGTCCAAGCGCCTTCAATACCACTTGTGATTGTATCGTGCCCTTTTCCACTACCGTGTGTGCTTAACCAACCTAAGCCTTGTGCTTCAATCGGCGCCGCTTCTGGTTCAGGACCTACGTGAGCTGCATCTCCTGCACCGTGTGATTTACCGAAAGTATGTCCACCAGCTGTTAAAGCTACTGTCTCTTCATCGTTCATTCCCATACGTGCAAACGTTTCACGAATGTCTTCAGCACTCTTTAACGGATCAGGATTACCGTCTGGACCTTCAGGGTTAACATAGATTAGACCCATCTGAACAGCAGCAAGCGGGTTCTCAAGCTCGCGGTCTTCATTGTAACGGTTGTTACCTAACATTTCCGTTTCAGTACCCCAGTAGATGTCCTCTTCTGGATGCCAAATATCTTCGCGTCCACCACCGAAACCGAATGTCTTACCACCCATAGATTCGATTGCCACGTTACCAGTTAGAAGCAGTAAGTCAGCCCAAGAAATTTGGTTACCATACTTTTGCTTAATTGGCCATAGCAGGCGACGTGCTTTATCTAAGTTACCGTTGTCTTCCCAACTGTTAAGTGGAGCAAAACGTTGGTTACCTGTTCCACCGCCACCACGGCCGTCACCAGAACGGTAAGTACCAGCTGCGTGCCAAGCCATACGAATAAAGAACGGACCATAGTGACCATAATCTGCTGGCCACCAGTCTTGGCTATCTGTCATTAGATCATGAAGGTCTTTTTTAAGAGCCTCGTAATCTAGTTTTTGAAATTCCTCTGCATAATCAAAGTCTTCACTCATCGGATTAGGTTTTGTATCATGCTGATGAAGGATACTTAAGTTTAGTTGATTTGGCCACCAGTCTTTATTAGTAGTAGCATTTGATTCATTAGTTGTAACACTACCGTGACTAAATGGGCAGCTCCAGTGTTTGTATTTTTCTTTGTGTCCATAATTATTTATTACCCTCCTCATAGAAATTGAAATAGCCAACATTCGGACTATTCTATTAATTATTATTACATATTTGGAATTTACTTGCCTTTAATTTGCTCAACAAGAATTAAATGTGAGCCTAAATTAATAATACCATATATCATTTTATAGTCAATATTTATTTATAATAATTATAAATAAAGCGGGTTGTGAGATTAATAGACTAAACTCATATCATTATTTAAACACGATGAAATCTAATTATACAAACGTTATACTCAGGTTATTTTTCAGTCTGATTGTTTCAAGCTAAGTAGGGTGATTGTAACTAGGATTAGCCCCATTCCAAGAAACTGAATAATAGTCATATGATCTCCAAGTAGCAATATCCCGAATAGAGAAGCTGTCACTGGTTCAACCATAGCGACCATTGATCAGTTGTCGGGGCAATCATTCGAAGACCAATCATATATAAAATAAATGAAATACCTGCTCCTAGAAATCCTATTAATAGAAACCACCATATGTCATTAGACATCACAACATTTGTTGCTTCCTCAATATCCATAAAAAGAAATAGTATGAAACAAAATGCTAGGAAGGAGATCGTTAAAGTCGCCTGTGGCTTTCCAATCGAAGACGCATTTTTAAACCCGAATATAAACAAAGCATAAGAAAGTCCAGAAGCTAGCCCTGCTAATACGCCTAGCAAACTTACTGAAGGGGACATATTAAACTGGATAAGGCAAATGCATTGAGAAATTAGCTTTCCAAGTATAGATTTCTTCGCCTTGTCAAAAGCTATGCATAAATCATCAAAGGAGGAAATCGAAATGGGCGGAACACCTAAAGGACCAAAACAGCAGAAAGAACCAAATTTACCAAAGAGCCCGAAACAGCCATATGGCGAACCAATGCAAGGCTCCCACAAAGTAAAACAGGGAAATCATTCACGACAAAAACAAAAATCGGATCATGATATGTAGATTGCAGAAGACATTAACTACTCAATTAGAAAAATAGAAAAAACTCCTCTTCAGATGAGTGTGTCCCCTTGGAGAGGAGAGTAACACTGATTGAGTCATTATAAATTGGAAAGAAGTCGTTAACTTTGAAGTTCTTGAGCATCACTTTAAAGCCCACTCCATTCGACTAGTAAGTAAACTTCTATTAAGCCCTCCTGTTAAATTCAGTACTTGATGGCTAAATTCTGGTTCCTTTTTACCCGAATACTCTTCCCACAATTCACTTACATATTTTAAGTTTTCAGCTGTAATTATAGCAACATCTGTATCATCTTCTGAAAATGCTTTAAGTTTTTGCGCCTGATAAACCGCTTCTTGAGTAAAGTCACTGGTAACTATCAAGAATATCGAAACTCGTGTAGGTTCTGATCTAATATACCTAGGCAATTTGATCAGCCACAGCCTTCGATACTTATCCAGCGTTTTCAAGAATATCCCTTTCATTAAACAGAAGAAATGCATTTAGCTTATTGATCCAATCATTCATATACATTGGTCTCAGCCTCTCTGCTTGGTCTTCTGCATAAACCAAATACATTGTTACAATTCGATTTAATGACTTTAACTCTTTTTCAGTTAAGTAATTTTAGCGACTGTTACATCCAGATTGCGAACTTTATCTCCTTTCCAAGAAGTCAAACCACTATTTTCTTCTTGAGCTCTAGCTCTATTTGCGATCAATTCAGCAGCCGTCTGATCATGTATAGCAAAATGAAGTTTATTTTGTACTGTTGCAAAGAATTCCTGTGTAATTTCTGCTCTAGGATCATAATCAACAGGCATAAATATTAGTGATTTTGTGATAAAACCTCTTCTCAGAAGCACGGAAATCTCGAATTCGTTCAAGGAGTTCGTCGAAATAGTCTTGAACAAAGTTACGCATTTCTTTTAAGCGTTCATCATCCATTGCAAAGCCTTTGACCAAATACTCATCTTATAAAATTCACTGGTGACTGATCACTTACGAATCATCCTTGTTTTGTTACCACAATCACTTCTCGGCCACTATTGCTAAGCAATATAAATTGTTTCATTCATTTTTGCTACTCTTCTATGAACTTGTTCCCATTCCGATTGGAAAAGAGCTTTAACTTCCAGGCTCATGATTACTTCATCTAACGCATTATTCTTAGGAACAGATTTAGCATTAATTTCAGTAATATAAACATGCACTAAATATTTTTTGAATTTTTCCGACCTGATTGGAATGATTTCTTTACTAGTGTTCTAACCATTGATTGATTTCTTCCTTGTTGAAAATAATTTTGCTGCCGACTTTGCAGTATGGAATATGATTAAATTTAACTAACTTTTAAATCAATCCTTTTGAAACAATTAAATATTCTGTTAATAGCTCAACATCCATGTAATATTCTTTATTTACTTTTTTCACCTCCCTTCAAATAAAAAACCCCCCAGTATACACACTCATCCCTTGGATAAATGTATATACTGGAGCGTTCCCAGTTTATAAATAATTTTATTTTTATTAATTTTATATTTTTCTTATAAAAATAAAATAATAGAATGCCGAATTTTTTACGTTCTTTTATTTACAAGATTTTAGGTAAATCAACATAGTTGAAGAAACCTTATGATGACAAGGATTATCCATTTATGAATTTCACTTAATTTAATGGAATTAAAGTGAATGTGAGTCAAAATAAAATGCTGGCGGGGAATTTCAAACCGTTTTATTTGCCTAACTTATTCATCTCTTAATACTTTACCGAAAAACTTAAATAACATTATAGCCTTTGTGTCCCTGCAAGAATCAATAGTAACCATAAGGTTAGAAACTATGAAAAGAGTGCGTACTTTTGTTGCTCCTCATTCCCTTATATAATGAAGAAAGTACAAAATAGAAAGGAATGGTTACATGTCAAAGAAAGTAGCAATTTTAGTTACAAATAGGGTAGAGGATATTGAATTGACCAACCCAGTTCAACATTTAGAAGAAGCAGGTCATAGCGTAGAACTTCTTAACGCCGACGGCCCTGTAGAAATTACAGGAAATAAGGGCGGGCAATTCAAAATCGAGAAGAGTTTTGATGAAGTTACCCCAGGAGACTACGATGCACTTTTAGTTCCCGGTGGCTTCTCTCCCGATCTTTTAAGAATTAATCCGAATAACGCGGATTTCGCTGCCCACTTCATTAAAGAACAGAAGCCGGTGTTCTCAATCTGTCACGGCCCTCAATTCCTAATTGATACAGATCTCATTAAAGGTTACGAGATGACAAGTTTTGTATCAGTTCGTAATGATCTTAAGAATGCAGGGGCAATTGTTAAGGATGCAGAAGTTGTAGTAGACCGTAACCTTGTCACTAGCCGCACACCGGATGA
>NZ_AKIF01000050.1 GCF_000269905.1 Alkalibacillus haloalkaliphilus C5 | reverse complement strand
AGTTATGAAGATTTTTAAAACATTTGAGCAAATTTATTTAATGAGTCAAACTATTGTTTTAATATAAAACTATATAAAAACGATAAGGGGTTATCATTAATGAAATTAATAAGTAAAGGATTAATACTAAGTATCGCCTTAATTATGTTACTACCTATTCTAGTTAGTGCAGATGAAGAGACTCAAGAAGATCAATATCGTCTTTCAATCGAAGTTGAGTGGTACCCAGTACAAGACGATTTTGAACATCTTGAACTGCCATATGTTTCATACATATTGGATGCCTTTTTTACAGATGATGAATCAGAGCGTGAGCAATTGAACAGACAAATAGACGAGCGAATTGCTAATGAATTATATGAATTTTTCTCAAGTGACCGCGTTATCGGGCTGACGTATTCTGAGGATGTGCTTGACTATTTAGATGAAAACTTTGAAATCGATGAAGGTGGCGGATTCTTTAGCGCTATTGGCAATTTCTTCAGTGGTATAGCTAACTTCTTTAGTGGCTTGTTTTCATAGTCATTACTTTTAATGAAAACAGTAATATGGCACAATAATAATGAAGTTGACTGAAGGAGGCGTGAATGATGGCTGATGAAAACAATCAAGAGAAGAAAAGTAGTAACAAATTTACGATTATGAAAGATGATCCAATAGATGGTCACCCAGGATATAGTGGTGGTGGCGCATTTAGTTTAGAAAATATGTCACCTCTTATCGTTGATCCAAACGAAGACCGCGTATGGGTTGATATGGGAGCGATGCACGCACGTAGTGAAGTGGAAAAGCGCATTAAGTTCGTAACAGATCAAGAAGAAGTTCCAAATGGTAAACCATATTGGATTGTGTGGGTAACCGTTGAACGTGGCGAACATGGACCTTATTACTACGGCGTTGCGGCTTGTTATTTAGAAGTTGATCGTGAAGCGCGCCGTGGTTATAAAGTTTTAGCTGAACACGTTAATCGTATGGATAAATCATTAAAAGGAAGAATTATATTAGAACATATGGATGATCACTCCAAAAGTTTATTAAAAGATTTCTTAAAAGACTTTAATGAGCAATATTGGGAGTTATCAACTGATGAGTTAAAAGACGTTCTGAAATAATTTTTTTGTCTGATTTGTGAACAGTTAAACTTATGATTGTACTTTTTACTATTTCTTTGTAAAATAAAAACTAAACATGGGGTTAAAACATCATGTTTATTAGGACAAAAAAGCAGGGTTAGCTTCTTCGCTAACCCTGTTTTTTTATGCTTTATTCCACTTCGGCCTCTTCACAAGTTTCTGTCGGCTCTGTTCCTCTTATATAATACGTTAAACGAGATCTTTCTTCACAAGCTGGTCCATTTAAAGCACCTGTCATAGGGTCTACATAAACACCCGTAACACCTGATGGAATTTTAAATGTCTCAACAGTTAACTCTTCGTGAAGCTCACTCATAAAGTCGCCCCAAATTTGTTTAGCAGCTTGTTTTTCTTGTGTTGTTTCAAGACGCCTGTTGTCGTCAAAACCTGTCCATATAGCCGTTGTATAGTTAGGACTAAACCCAACCATCCAAGCATCATTTTCGGTAGTTCCGGATTTACCAGCATACTCATGTTCAAGTGCGTGACTGATTGAAGCACCTGTTACACGCAAGTAGTCACTTAAACGGTCATCAAACATTCCAGTCATCATATGTTTTAATACAAATGAGTAATTTTCATCTAAAACACGTTCAGGTGTTTCAGCTTGATGTTGATAGACTGTATCCCCATTGCGATCTACAATTTTTTCAATGATATAAGGTTCAATTTGCCAACCACTATTGGCAATCAAAGAATAAGCTTTTGCCATGTCAAAAGGAGAGACAGAGGTTGTTCCTAAAGCTAAAGGCAGTCTAGGTTCAAGGTTATCGTCAATGCCGAATAACTGTGCAGCTTCGACTAAATTTTCAGGTCCCATAAACATATTTGTTTTAACAGCATAAACATTATCAGAAACGGCTAACGCTTGTGCTAATGTGACAGGTCGTTCAGCATAACGGTCATTGTAATTCGTTGGATCATAGATTGAACCATCTTCCAAAGTAAATTGAGTAAACGTGCTCTCTAACGTTGTCGAAGGTGTGTATCCATAGACTAGTGCTGCATAGTATAAAAATGGCTTAAACGCTGAGCCAGTCATTCGTTCAGCTTGTACAGCTCTATTATATGGTGTTGTATGAAAGTTGCGCCCACCATGTAAGGCGACAATTTTACCGCTTTGATGATCGAGTGTTACACCTCCCACTTGATACTCCTCATCTTCAGGTAATCGTTCCATAGACTTCTCTTCTAATATAGCTTGAGCTCTAGGGTCAATGGTTGTGTGAATTTGATAGCCGCCAGCCTCAAGTTCCTCTCTTGTTACATCTAATATATTAGCTGCTTCACTCATCGCATAATCTAAAAAGTAGTTACCAATCTCCTGTTGAGCTTCCACCGTTGTAACAATTGCTAAAGATTCTTCTAAAGCACTTCGATATTCACTGTTTACAATTTTACCTGTGTCTCTCATTCTGCTTAAAATCCATTGCTGCCTCTCAACAGCACGTTCATAATTGTTTATGGGTGAATACAAAGAAGGTCCTCGTGGCACAGATGCTAACAGGGCAGATTCTGCAATAGTTAATTCTGAAGCGCTTTTATCGAAATAAAACTGACTAGCAGCTTCAATACCATATTGTCCATGTCCGAAATAGATCGTATTTAAATAACCTTCTAATATGGCATCTTTTGATTGAAACACTTCAAGTCGTAAGGCGATTAATGCTTCTTGAATTTTTCGTTCCCAAGTTCTGTTATGTGTTAGGAAAACGTTTCTAGCGTATTGTTGTGTAATCGTGCTAGCCCCTTGGCTGCGCCGTTGTGTCATAATGTTGTGATAAGCAGCACCGACGATCCGTTTGAAGTCAAAACCGTAGTGATCGTAAAAGTGTTGGTCTTCAGCTGATATAAAAGCGTCAATTACATGAGGTGAAATGTCATCAAGGGAGACTGAATAACGACTTTCGACCCCATGATTGACAGAGACCACTTCATCATACTGGTCATACACGACTGTATTTTCAGCGATTTCGAATTCAGGGGGACCTTCGAATAAAATATATGTAAAAATGACAATTATAGTTGATAATAAGAAGACGACAGAAAAGAAGCTTACAATCATTAACCGTTTCAATAGTTTCTTCATGTTTGATGTCTCCCGTCTTTTGCAGTCTTAACAGTTAGTATGGAATAACTAGGAAGAAATTAAACATATAATAATCTGCAAAAAGTACAGGCTGTGAAATATTTGTGCTTTTCCATGTTCTTCTCTTTTATTTCTCATTCCGTTATAATACAATTTGTTATACGTAATGTTTCGGAAATGAAAGTGAGGCAGATTTGAATTGTCTAATCAAGTGTTAAATGTTGATATATCAGTTGATACAGAAATTAAAGACCCTAATGGAACAGAAGAAGTTATTAGTCGACAAGAAAAGGGTTCATATATTCAAAGAGGAAGTTTACATCTAATTAAATATAAAGAAGAAATGGAAGAAGTGGGTGTCGTTCATACGACAGTCATTATCACGGGTGAAAAAATTACACTCAAACGTGAAGGTCCAGTAAAAATGCACCAAGTCTTCCGCATTGGAGCGAATACGGAAAGTATTTACCGACATCCGTACGGTCAGTTCCGCATGGAAACACGTACGAATAGAATGGAATATTACAAAGGTGAAGGAAACCGTTCGGGTAAGATTTTTATACAATACGAAGTCGTTCTTAACGAAGACGAACCGAGAGAACATACATTAGAAATGAAGTTTAAAGAGGAGGATGCTTGACGTGAACGTTGTTGAACAAGTTGAAAGCCAATTAAAAGAAGCAATCGAACAAGCTGTATTAAAAGCAGAGTTAGCTAGTCAAGAGGAGATGCCACAAGTCGTATTAGAAACACCTAAAGATAAAAGCCACGGTGATTATGCGACGAATATGGCAATGCAATTAGCTCGAGTCGCTAAGAAAAACCCTCGTCAAATCGCAGAAGAGATCGTAGAACATATCGACCAACAAGCAGCTTCTGTTAAATCTATTGATATAGCGGGTCCTGGCTTTATTAATTTCTTTATGGACACGTCTTACTTAACAGATGTCGTCAATACAATTTTGACCAAGGTGAAGATTATGGTCAGTCTAATGTTGGGCAAGATGAACGCGTACAAATTGAGTTCGTCTCAGCGAACCCGACTGGTACATTACACTTAGGTCATGCACGTGGTGCTGCTTACGGTGATACGTTAGCTAATGTCATGGAGAAGGCTGGCTACAGTGTTGAAAGAGAATACTATATCAATGATGCTGGTAACCAAATTGATAACTTAGCTAAGTCAATTGAAGTCCGTTACTTTGAAGCGATTGATGAAGAGAAAGATATGCCTGAAGACGGTTATCGCGGCCAAGATATTATTGATTTAGCGAAAGGCTTAGTTGATTCACACGGCAGAACTTTCTTCGAGATGGATGAAGCTGAACGACTGACAAAAGTTTAGAGAGCACGGCTTAAAGCATTTGCTACATCAAATAAAACAAGACTTAGAAGCGTTTCGAGTACCTTTTAACTCATGGTTCTCTGAAATGTCGTTATATGACGAAGGTAAAGTAGAAGAAGCGGTCACATCACTACGTGAAAAGGGTTATGTGTATGAAGAAGACGGTGCTGTATGGTTCCGTTCAACTGAATTTGGCGATGATAAAGACCGTGTTTTAATTAAACAAGACGGCTCTTATACGTATTTAACGCCTGATATTGCCTATCACCAAAACAAAATTCATCGCGGCTTTACTCATTTAATTAACATATGGGGTGCTGACCACCACGGTTATGTCACGCGTATGAAAGCTGCTATTCAAGCATTAGGTAATTCAAAGGATCTGCTTGATATTAAAATTACTCAAATGGTTAACTTGTTCGAAAACGGCGAAAAAGTGAAAATGAGTAAACGTACAGGTAAAGCTGTTACAATGAAAGAGTTAATAGAAGAAGTCGGTCTTGATGCAACGCGCTATTTCTTTATTATGCGCTCTAACGACTCTCATTTAGACTTCGATATGGACTTAGCACGTTCAGAATCAAATGATAACCCAGTCTATTATGTTCAGTATGCACATGCACGTATTTGTAGCATGCTAAAACAAGCAGAAGAAAAAGGGGTAGACGTTGAAGCAACATCTGATGTGTCATTGTTAGTAGCAGAGAAGGAAATTGACTTATTAAAACGATTAGGTGATTATCCGCAAGTGATCTCTGAAGCGGCAACGAAGAAGATGCCACACCGTATTCCACAGTATGCTTTTGACTTAGCATCTGACCTTCATAGCTTTTACAATGCAGAGAAAGTAATCGACTTAGAACAAGTTGAATTAACTAAAGCTCGTATTGCCTTAATGAAAGCAACGAGAACTGTTCTTCAAGACGCACTTAACATAATTGGTGTTCACGCACCTGAACAAATGTAATGATTGACCTCTAAATATTTCATGAACTATATTTGGTGAAGTGGATAGTAAATAAAAGCTAAAAGATGACCCAATGCTTGTTATGGGTCATCTTTTTTTATGCCCAATGTAAGTCGTTCAAAGGGTTAAAAGAGAGAAAGTTTAGCCGAGCAGTGGAAATACACAAAGACTCCAATGGGAACAGCGCGAGCCGAAAATCACCCAAAACGAAACGGCAGTGAGTTTTGGGAAGTTGAGGCCGTGCCCATGGAAAGCGAAGTGTATTTCCACTGCGGAAGGTTTAAGCGTTATTTCAAATAACATGGTAAAACCGAACTAAGGACTTAATTGTTTTTATAGCAACGGTCTAAAAATATAAGCAATCGCTTTTTTAATCGCCATAACAAACCGATTAGGGTGCTCAAGCCACTTTTTATATAAACTGACAGAGTCTTTGACGTCTTGTTCGTAATAACTATCAATTCTTTGAATTATCTCTTGGTCATATATTAAAACGTTTACTTCATCATTAAGGTAAATGCTTCTACGGTCAAAATTAGCCGTCCCTATATCTATAACGTAATCATCAATTAATAACAACTTAGCATGATAGAACCCGTTATTAAATAAGTGAACATTCGCCCCAGCCTGTTCCATTCTTTTTAAATAAGGAATCGAAGCTTCTTTAACAAAAGGATGATCTGATTCATGTGGATATAAAACATCAATCTGTACACCTTGTTCAGCCTTCTCTTCCAATAAAGTCATTAAGTCTTCATTAGGAATGAAGTAAGGTGAACCGATTTTTATACGTGATTGAGCCCTGTTAATCAAGTCATAAAAGCTACCTTCTAAAGAGCCGTGCGAAGTAGGTCGTAATTGCGTTTTGCTTGCCCCTTTTATGTTTGATTGTGTTGATACTGGTAGCAGAACGCCGTTATTTCGTACCCAATCCCTTTTAAATAAGTCTAAAACATCTTTTACAACCCCTCCAGTTAACCTCAAATGATAATCCCGCCATAAAGAAAACTTAGAACTTTCATTGACATATTGGTTGCCAACGTTAAACCCCCCGATATATGCAGCGGTTCCATCAATAACTGTAATCTTACGGTGGTTCCGGTGGTTGACAGAATGAAAGAAATTTTTAAGAGAGATCTTATTACTAAAAGAAAAATGAACACCTGACTGTATTAAATCTCTTCTAATATCTTTAGAAATGGCTCTCGATCCAATCCGATCAACAATTAAGTAAACGGAAATACCTTCATCTGCTTTTTCTTTTATTAACTGTATAAATTCTTGTCCAAATTGATCTTTACTAATAATGAAAAAGTTAATACATATAAATTGCTTAGCATTACGTATATCTTCGAAGTATTGGTCGAACAAGTCGCGCCCATTCCAAAAAAACGTAATATCAGCTTGTCTTAATGGGTAGTTAGGTAGATCTTCTTCTTGTTCTTTACGGTTAGTAATTAAAAATATAATGATAATAACTGCGATGGCAATCAAGGCCCACATGATGCACGTCCTCCTTCTTTGGTAGTATGTTTTTATTCGAAGTAATGTATACAAAAAATGATTGACTGAATGTTCATTCAGTGTATAATGAAATTATATGAAAACTTCATCAATTCTGACGCATTTCGTGTTAGAATGTGGTTAATTGTTCGAAATATAAACAAACATGGGGGGAGACAGATGGAAGCGCTATTATGGGTGAATTGGATTGCTTTTTTAGCAATTACAATCTACGCAGCGTTCTTGTTTGTTCAAGTTGTACGAACTAGAATTGCTTACATTAAATTAGGACGTAAATCTGAATATGATCAAGACGTTAAGCAGCGTCTTAAAGATATTTGGGTGTACGTATTTGGTCAAAAGAAGTTATTGAAAGACATGAAATCCGGAATCATACACGTGATGATGTTCTACGGATTTTTACTTGTGCAGTTCGGAGCTATTGATTACATATGGAAGGGGTTAAATCCTGAATCACATCTTCCATTTGGAATTTTTTATCCGGGCTTTGTATTTTTCCAAGAAATTGTTACATTAACGATTTTGGTGGCAGTTGTATGGCTTTTTATCGCCGTTATATTGAGAAGCTTGTTCGTCTTAAACGTGGATTTAAGGCTGGATTAGTATTAATCTTTATCGGAACGTTAATGGTTACAGTATTAGCGGGTAATGGTTTTGAACTTATTTGGCATGAACATAGCTTAACATGGTCCGAACCAGTTGCATCAGCTATTGCAGCTGCTTTTATGTGGATGAGTCCTGCTGTAGCAGCCGTTATGTTTTATATTATGTGGTGGATCCACTTAGTTGCGTTATTAGCGTTCTTAGTTTATGTACCACAATCTAAGCACGCTCACTTAATTGCAGGTCCTGCGAACGTTTACTTTAACCAGGACAAAAAACACGGCAAACTTGAGCCAATTAACTTTGACATGGATGAAATGGAAGAGTCAGATGAAGAACCTTCATTTGGTGTCGGTAAAGTAGAAGACTTAAGTGAATTACAGTTACTTGATTTATACGCTTGTGTTGAATGTGGACGTTGTACCGATGTCTGCCCAGCATCAGGCTCTGGTAAAATGCTATCACCAATGGATGTGCTAGTTAAAATCCGAGATCACTTAACTGAAAAAGGTGCTGCTGTAACAGGAAAGCAAGCTTGGGTACCTTCATACGCATTTGCAGGTACTGCTGGAAATCAAGCAGTAGACCCGGACAATTCATTAGCTGAACAAGTTATGAACCAACAGTTAATTGGTGATGTTGTAACAGAAGAAGAGTTATGGGCTTGTACAACTTGCCGTAACTGTGAAGATGCATGTCCAGTTATGAACCAACACGTTGATACAATCATCGACCTTCGCCGTTACTTAGTTATGACTGAAGGTAAAATGGACCCTGAAGCGCAGCGTGCCATGATGAACATTGAGCGTCAAGGTAACCCATGGGGCCTATCTAAGAAAGACCGTGAAAACTGGAGAGAGATGGATGAAACATTAAACATCCCTACAGTTAAAGAAATGAGCAAAGAAGGAGAAGAATTCGAATACTTATTCTGGGTAAGCTCAATGGGTGCTTATGACAACCGTAGTCAGAAGATTGCTGTAGCCTTCGCCCGCCTAATGAATAAAGCAGGTGTTAAGTTTGCTATTTTAGGTAATAAAGAGCGTAACTCAGGTGACACACCGCGTCGTTTAGGTAATGAATTCTTATTCCAAGAGTTAGCAGAGAAAAACATTAAAGAATTTGAGAAAAATGATGTGAAGAAGATCGTAACAATCGATCCACACGCTTATAATATCTTTAAAAATGAATACCCTGACTTTGGCTTTGAAGGTGAAGTATATCACCATACAGAGTTGTTAGCAGAGTTAATTAATGAAGGACGCCTTGAGCCGCAAGAGGCTGTTAATGAAAAGATTACGTTCCACGACTCTTGTTATCTTGGACGTTACAATGAGGTTTATAACCCACCACGTGATATTTTACAGGCGATTCCTGGCGTCGAATACGTTGAGATCGAACGTAACCGTGAAAACGGTATGTGCTGTGGTGCAGGTGGCGGTATGATGTGGATGGAAGAAACAACTGGTAATCGCGTTAACGTTGCTCGTACTGAACAAGCACTAGAAGTATCGCCGAATACTATTTCAAGTGGCTGTCCTTACTGCTTAACGATGTTAACAGATGGTACGAAAGCTAAAGAAGTAGATGAAGAAGTTACGACACAAGATGTTGCAGAAGTGTTAGAGCGTTCAATCTTTGGCGAGCCAGCTAAAGTAGAACAACCAGCATAATATAACAGGGTCCCTGTATGGTTTAATCCGAAACCATATAGGGATTTTTAGTATAAAATTGAATTGTTAGAAATAGGTTAATATTGCTATTATACAAAATTGAAAAATATACTTGAATATTTAGAATTCAGTGTTAAAATTGTTTAATAACTAAACGAAATGGGAATACTTAAAATTTAATATATTTTCGGAAATTACAGAAAAAAGGTTGCATTTTACATAAGTGTTACTTAAAATTATAGTTGTTGTAATTTTTAAAAAATTGAATTATCAATTCTTGCTTATGTCTACTATTTTTTAAAGATAATTTTCGGAATATACAAAAAAGAGAAAAACCTATAGAGGTCAGCAAGAAAATTTAAGTGTAGGGTGATAGGGTTGAGCAAAACTTTATTAGAGATTAAGAACTTAACAACATCCTTCCGCATAGGGGAAGAGTATTACGCAGCAGTTGATGACGTTTCGTTAAACCTTCAAGAAAATGAAGTATTAGCGATCGTAGGGGAATCGGGTTCAGGTAAGAGTGCAACAGCTTTCTCGCTTATGGGGTTACACAACAGAGCGAAAATCGAAGGTGAAATCTTATTTAAAGGGCGAGATATTGCTAACTTGCCAACATCAAAAATGAATAAGATTCGTGGTAATGAAATCTCAATGATTTTCCAAGATCCATTAACAGCCTTAAATCCATTAATGGAAATCGGAAAACAAATTGGTGAGGTTTTGTTATTGCACAAAAAAGATATGTCAAAACAAGAACGTCGCGATTATTCGATCGAACTTCTTGAAAGAGTTGGTTTACCGCGACCAGAACGTGTAGTGGACCAGTTCCCACACGAATTATCTGGTGGTATGAGACAACGTGTAATTATTGCGATTGCAATAGCTAACAAGCCTGAATTGTTAATTGCAGACGAACCAACGACTGCATTAGACGTAACAATTCAAGCTCAAATATTAGATCTAATGAGAGAGCTAAAAGATGACTTGAACTCAGGAGTAATTTTAATCACTCACGATCTAGGTGTTGTTGCTGAAATGGCAGACCGAGTAGCCGTTATGTATGCTGGACAAATTGTCGAAATAGCCGATGTTGAATCACTATTTGTTAATCCTCAGCATCCATATACTCGCTCTTTACTAAGTTCAGTACCAGCGACAGACTTTGCGCAAGATCGTTTGCATGTTATTCAAGGAATTGTACCTTCATTGAAGAATCTGCCTCGTGAAGGTTGCCGTTTCAAAGAACGTATACCGTGGATTGAAGATACCGCTCATGAAGAAGATCCACAATTGCACGAAATAAGCGAAAACCATTATGTACGCTGTACATGTTACCAGCATTTCTACTTCCCAGAAGAGAGCAAGGAGGAGCAGACTAATGGCGTTACTGAAAGTTGATGATTTAAAAATCCACTTTCCGATTCGTGGTGGAATTTTAAATAGAAAAATTGATGAAGTTAGAGCGGTAGACGGTGTTTCCTTTGAAGTTAAAGAAGGGCAAACTTACGGTTTAGTAGGGGAGTCAGGCTCAGGTAAAACGACTACTGGTAAGGCAGTTATGGGTCTTAACAGTATTACAGATGGGGATATTTACTTTGAAGATACTCACCTTAATGCTAAAAAAGGAAAAAAAGTAGACGTTAGAAAAGACGTTCAAATGATTTTCCAAGACCCGTATTCTAGTTTGAACCCAAGAAAAAGAGTAATAGACATTGTGGCAGAACCATTTAGAAACTATGAAAAAATGTCTAAGTCTGAAGAAAAGGAAAAAGTAAAAGATTTATTAGAGCGTGTAGGGATTAGTAAGGACAGCCTATTTAAATACCCACACGAATTCTCAGGTGGTCAGAGACAAAGAATTGGGGTAGCAAGAGCGATCGCTCTAAATCCAAAATTAATAATTGCAGACGAACCAGTTTCTGCATTAGACGTTTCGGTGCAAGCACAAGTATTAAACTTTTTACAAGACATTCAAAAAGATCTGAATCTTACTCTACTATTCATTGCCCACGACCTAGGGGTAATCAAACATATGTGTGACCGTATAGGGATCATGTATCAAGGTAGGTTAGTAGAAGAGGGACAGAAAGAAGATATTTTTAATAATCCTCAACACATTTATACGAAAAGGTTAGTTGCGGCAATTCCAGATGTTGACCCTAGAAGACGCGAAGAGCACCAAAGGTTTCGTGCGCAAGTCAAAGAGGAATATCAGCAATCATTTTATGATTACTTTGATGAAAACGGCATGGCGTATGACCTAAGAAATATATCAGACACACACAAAGTTGCGTTACCAGAAAGAGGTTGATTAGATTATGTGGAAATTTATAGTTAGAAGATTAATCATAACAATGCCGCAGTTAATAGTTTTAAGTTTAGTAGTCTTTATACTAGCTTCTATGATGCCTGGTGATGCACTGACTGGTCAAATCGACCCAAACATCTCACCAGAAGCAATTGAACAACAACGTGAACGATTAGGTCTAAATAATCCTTGGTACATTCAATATGGGGATTGGGTCACTGGCGTCGCACAAGGTGATTTCGGACAATCGTACCGTTTTAAAATGCCGGTCACCGATTTAATGTGGGATCGTATGGTGAATACATTTTGGTTATCGTTGATTTCTGTATTCTTTATATACGCACTAGGTATTCCTATGGGGATTATTAGTGGGCGCTGGAATGATAAGTTAATAGATCAACTTATAACTGGTTATACTTATTTAGGGTTTGCGACACCACTCTTTATTTTCGCACTCGTAACACTATGGGTGTTCGGATTCCAATTTGGTTGGTTCCCAACAGGTGGTTCGGTTGCGTCAGGCCTAGAGCCTGGATCAATAGAGTATATCCTAAGTAAGATTCACCACTTACTGTTACCAGGTCTTTCGATAGCATTGATTGGCTTAGTAGGAACAGTACAGTATTTAAGAAGTGAAATTGTCGATACGAAACAAAAGGACTTTATTATTACGGCACGAGCAAAGGGTGCCCCAGAACAACGGATTTATAATAGACACATTTTCCGTAACTCGGTTTTACCGATAGCTGCTTTCTTTGGTTATGAAATTACAATGTTAATTACCGGATCAATTTTCGTAGAGCAAATATACAGTTATCCAGGTATGGGTGCACTGTTTATAGAGTCAATCTTACTAAGAGATTATGCAGTGGTAACAGCACTAGTGCTGTTATTCGGTTTAGCTGCCATACTCGGAGCTCTACTATCGGATATCATTCTAAGTATTGTGGATCCGCGTATTCGAATTAAGTAAAAAGGCTATCTTAGGGGGTGAAACGAGTGAGTAATAAACAAACAGAACAAGAACTAGAACAAACCGTAGAAGAAACGCAAATTGAAAAAAGCCCTTCGGGGATGAAAATATTTTGGAAAGAAATCTTAAAAGATAAACTAGCTTTTATATCATTGATGTTCTTAGTCTTAACATCACTTGGAGTGTTCGGTGTATCTTTAATATTAGACCAGGAACAAATTGTAACAGTTGATATGTTTGCTTTACACCAACCACCATCAAGTGAATTCTGGTTAGGTACAGATTATGGTGGAAGAGACATTTTTGGACAGCTCATTATAGGTACTAGAAACTCGTTGGCCATAGGGTTCCTTGTAACCTTAATGTCTGGGTTTATAGGCATTGTCTTTGGTGTCGTTTCGGGCTATTTTGGTGGTCATGTCGATAACGTTATGATGCGTATCGTAGACTTCTTTATGGTATTACCGAACATTATGATTATTATCGTATTCGTAACAATCGTTCCAAAATATAGTGTTTGGTCTTTTTCCCTTGTTATGACCGCATTTTTGTGGATGGGGATTGCGAGGTTAATTCGTTCAAGGGCTTTACAGGAGAAAGAACTTGACTACGTTCAAGCGTCGAGAACGTTAGGTTCATCTCATGCTAAAATCATCTTTACACAAGTGATGCCGAATATTACATCTTTAATTGTTGTTACGATGACATTGAATTTAGCAGCAAATATAGGAATCGAATCTGGTCTATCATTCCTAGGTTTCGGTTTCCCAGAGAGTACACCAAGTTTAGGTACACTACTAAGTTACGCAACCAATCCGACAACATTAGAACAACGTTGGTGGATTTGGATGCCTGCAGCGATTTTAATTTTAATCTTAATGTTATCGGTGCGTAACGTAGGTGAAGCACTAAAACGTGCTGCAGATGCTCGACAAAGAAGAGCATAATTAAACTCGATACAATCGGTAGCCTCAAAAAATGGGGCTACGATTAGTATAAATACAGCCTGGAAAAAGGCTAAAAATTTCAAAGGAAAAAAGGGGAGGTATTTCAATGAGCAAATCATTGATGGGCAAGTATTTATTTGTCCTAATGCTCGCTCTGTTCCTAGTTCTAGCTGCTTGCGGTGGCGATGATGAAGAAGGTGCTGAGGATCCAGAGGAAGGATCAGAAGGTACTGAGGAAACAGAAGAGCAAGAAGAGGAAGAAGAGGAAGAAGAAGAAGCGGTTGATCCGGAAGATCAAGTTTATGATGTAGACGATTTTCCATTAGTAACTTCTAATGACGGTGAACCAATTGATGGCGGTCATCTGAACTTTGGTTTAGTGTCTGATACAGTTTTTGAAGGTACACTAAACTATAATTTCTATTCAGGTAACCCTGATGCACAGATCTTACAGTTCCTTGATGAACCATTACTACGTATGGATCCTGACCATAACTATAATAACGAAGGTGCTGCGACTTTCGAAGCAGATGAAGAAGAAGGATCTATTACATTCACTATTCGTGATGACGTTAATTGGCACGATGGTGAATCACTAACAGCAGAAGACTGGGTATATGCTTATGAAGTAATTGGACACCCTGAATATACAGGTGTTCGTTATGGTACAGTTGGATTCACTTTAATTGAGGGAATGCAAGAGTACCATGAAGGTGAAGCTGACTCAATCTCTGGTATTGAAATTCATGATGAAAAATCATTTACAATTAATTACGAGCGTTTAACTCCTTCACTACTATCAGGTGGTATTTGGACATATGCTTTACCTAAGCATATCTTTGAAGATATCCCGGTAGCTGAAATGGAAGAAAGCGAATATGTACGTGAAAATCCAATCGGGATCGGACCTTTCAAGGTTGAATCAATCGTTCCTGGTGAATCAGTAGAATACACTAAGAACGAAGACTATTGGGAAGGTGAACCAAACGTAGATGGAGTAACATTAAGAGTTATTAACCCTAACGTTGTTGCACAAGAACTAAGTACAGGTGGAGTTGACATCGTTAACTCATTCCCAGCTGATCAAATCGCTGAAAACTTAGACATGCAAAATGTTGAGTGGTTAGGGGACATTGAAGGTTCTTACACTTACATTGGCTTTAAACTAGGTGATTGGGATGCTGAAAATGGTGAAGTAAATTACCAAGGTGATGATATGAAGATGGGTGACGTTGAACTACGTCGCGCAATGTGGTATGCAGTTGATAATGATCGTATTGGTGAGAACTTCTATAATGGCTTACGTTGGAATGCAACAACTCTAATTACGCCATGGCATGAAGTTTACCATGATGAATCAATTGAAACACCAACTCATGACACAGAAGAAGCAAATCGAATTCTAGATGAAGCAGGTTATGAAGATGTAACTGGTGATGGTTACCGTGAAACTCCAGATGGTGAAGAGTTAGTTATTAACTTTGCATCTATGTCTGGTGGTGACTCAGCAGAGCCAATTGCACAATACTACATTCAAGCTTGGGACGAAGTTGGTCTAAATGTTGAACTAATTGATGGACGTCTACTTGAGTTTAACCAGTTCTATGATCGTGTAGGTCAAACTGGTGAAGATGATCCTGAAATCGACATTTACCAAGGTGCTTGGAGTGTTGGTTCGGATGTAGACCCTACTGGTTTATATGGTAGAACACAAATCTTCAACTTCCCTCGTTATGCGAGTGAAGAAAATGATCGCCTATTAGATGAAGGTGTATCTGAAGAAGCGTTTGATTTAGAATATCGTCAAGAGGTTTATAGTGAATGGCAAGAGCTAATGGTAGAGGAGATTCCTGTATTCCCTACTTTATATCGTGCAGCACTGTATCCTGCTAACGAACGTGTAACTAACTATGACATTTCTAGATATGGTACAGAATGGCATGAGATTGGTGTAACGGAAGAAGAACCAGTAGTAGAATAATAGTAATTAATAAAGCATAGAGGTTTTCCTCTATGCTTTATTTTTTTGGTTATATGTTTTAAAAGCGGGACTATTACTAGAACGAAAAATTTCAAAAATTCATATTTATTGAACGAACGCTCAGTCGAATGTATGTTATAATTAATGATAGCGGTTACAAAGAAATGAAGGGAGAGTTACATAATGACAAAAACAGTAATTGTATCAGGAGCCAGAACGCCTTTTGGTAAGTTTGGAGGGGCTTTAGCGCCTTTAACAGCTGCTCAACTAGGTGGTATTGCAATTAAAGAAACATTACAAAGAGCAAATGTTTCAAGTGAACAGATCGGTGAAGTGATCATGGGAACTGTTTTACAAGGTGGCCAAGGACAATTGCCTTCAAGACAGGCGATGCGACATGCAGACATTCCATGGGAAACAAAAACAGAAACGATTAATAAAGTGTGCGCTTCAGGCATGAGAAGTGTTGCTTTAGGTGATATGCTAATTCGATTAGGTGAAGAAGACGTGATTGTTGCTGGTGGAATGGAAAGTATGAGTAATGCTCCATACTTTATGCCGAACGCTAGATGGGGCTTTAGAATGGGCGACCAGAAAGCAGTCGACATGATGGTTCATGACGGATTAACTTGTTCGTTTGAAAATGTTCATATGGGTACTTACGGAAATAGAACGGCTAATAATTTCAACTTAACACGTGAACAACAAGACGAGTGGGCAGCGCAAAGTCATGAACGTGCACTTAATGCGATCAAAGAAGGTAGATTCGACGACGAAATCACAATGGTAGAAGTACCACAACGTAAAAAAGATCCAATTAAAGCAGAGCAAGATGAAGCGCCTCGTGAAGGGACAACAGCTGAAGGACTAGGAAAGCTTCGTCCAGCATTTGATAAAGACGGTACTATAACAGCAGGTAACGCGCCAGGTGTCAATGACGGGGCTGCAGCGATGTTATTAATGTCAGAAGAAAAAGCTAATCAATATGGTCACGATCCTTTAGCAACAATTGTTGCTCATGAGGAAGTAGCAGTTGAAGCTGAACGTTTTCCTGAAACACCAGGAATCGTTATTAATAAGTTGCTAGAAAAGACAGGTCACAATATAGATGACATCGATCTGTTTGAAGTGAACGAAGCTTTCGCAGCTGTATCACTAGCTAGTAGTGATATTGCAGGGTTAGATCCAGAAAAAGTCAACGTAAACGGTGGTGCTGTCGCATTAGGTCACCCAATTGGTGCAAGTGGTGCTCGTATTATTTTAACACTTGCTTATGAATTAAAACGTCGAGGTGGCGGTCTAGGTATTGCATCGATCTGCTCAGGCGGCGGTCAAGGTGATGCATTACTAATCGAAGTTCCAAAACAATAACTTTTTAGATTCATAGAGGAGGAGCGAAATATGTCTGTAAATAAAGTGATGGTAATTGGCGCTGGGCAAATGGGCTCTGGAATAGCTCAAGTATTTGCACAGGCTGGTTTTGAAGTGAAGTTAAACGATATTGCAGATGAGTCACTCAATAAAGGCTATGCAAGAATTGAAAAATTACTTTCTCGTAATGTTGAAAAAGAAAGAATGACAGAACAAGAGAAAGGAAGCGCGCTAAACCAAATTAGTACGACTACAAAATTAGAAGATGCTAGTGATTGTGATCTAGTCATTGAAGCAGTCGTTGAAAACATGGATGTTAAAACAAAAGTGTTTAAACAGCTAGATGACATTACACCCAAACATGCGATTTTAGCAACGAACACTTCATCTCTACCAATTACAGATATTGCTGCTGTTACAGAGCGTCCAAGCCAAGTCATTGGGATGCATTTTATGAACCCAGTACCAGTAATGAAGCTTGTTGAAATCATCCGTGCGATTCAAACATCAGATGAAACGTACCAGTCAATCGAAGAAACGACGAAGAAATTAAATAAAAACCCAGTTGAAGTGAACGATTACCCAGGTTTCGTTTCAAACCGTGTTTTAATGCCGATGATTAACGAAGCGATTTACACAGTTTACGAAGGTGTAGCTGAACCAGAAGCTATAGATGAAGTGATGAAGTTAGGTATGAACCATCCAATGGGACCACTTCAGTTAGCAGACTTTATCGGTTTAGACACATGCTTATACATTATGGAAATTTTACACGAAGGCTTCGGTGATAGTAAGTATCGTCCTTGCC
>NZ_AKIF01000049.1 GCF_000269905.1 Alkalibacillus haloalkaliphilus C5 | reverse complement strand
AATGGGATTTAGCAATATACTCTTGATCTAAAATACTCTCATCCATGTAACTAGCTGCAGAGTTTTCACGATAATAGTGAATATTGACATGGTTATTAATTAGATGTTCTTTAATTAACAAACCTGTTGGGTGCTTAGAATCGAATTGAACGCGACTTGTGTCTACACCATTAGCACGTAAGGTGTTTTGAACATAGGACCCAATTGAATCATTACTTAACTTACTAAACCACCCTACTCGATGACCTAACCGTGCCAATCCAATAGAAACATTTGACTCAGATCCTCCAATTTGTCTAGCAAAATTGCTTGCATCTAAAAAACTATTACCACTCGTAGGATTGAATACTACCATTGTTTCACCAAATGTAATTACATCATACTCATTCAAATTAGCACCTCCTAAACATTTAGAGCTTGCATTAATCGTTCATGATCAATGTTTGATCCACTAGAAATAAGAACTGTTTTTAAATTAAGGTCGACTTTCCCCTCTAAAACTGCTGCATATGTAGCAGCCCCTGCTCCTTCTACTAAGATTTTTCCATCTATTAATAGTTGTTTAATTGAACGATACAAACCCTCTTCAGTTACGGTTTCAATGCTATCTACCCAATCTGTTACCATTTCTAATAAGTAAGGTTCAGGATCTTTTAGGGACATGCCATCTGCTATTGTCTGAGCATTATCTAATTTGACACGATGTCCTTCTTGAATGCTTCTATAAAATGCGTTAGAATTTTCAGCTTGTATTCCAACTACCTTAATATGTGGATTAATGGATTTCAATGCAGTTGCAATACCTGATATTAATCCACCCCCGCCAATTGGAACGACAACTTGTTCCACATCAGGAACTTGCTCAAGTACTTCTAAACCAATGGTCCCTTGCCCCGATACAACATAATGGTCAGCTACTGGATGAACATATATACCTTCATGTTTTTCATTAAATTGTTTAGCTTGTTCATACGCATCATCATATAATTGGCCATGCAAATGAACAGTTGCCCCTAAGTTGCGACAAGTGTCTATTTTAACTTTTGGTGCATTATTGGCCATAAAAACATGAACAGGAATTCCTAATTGATTCCCCATATAGGAAAGGCCTATAGCATGATTCCCTGCTGATGCTGTTACAACAACCGAGTCACTCCCTATTTCAGCTAAGTAACTCATCTTATTAGCTGCACCTCTTAATTTAAATGAACCAGTATGTTGTAGTCCTTCATGTTTGATTTTAATAGAAGTAGAATATAACTGGTTTAATCTAGTATTTTGAATCAAAGTTGAGTTTAAAGTAACACTCTTTCGAATACGATTTCTTGCCTCTTCAATTGAATCTAACGAAACCTTTTCAATTGATTGACCTCTAAGCATATGAACACCCTTTACATCCAATCTCTTAAAGCATCCAGCGTTGGTTCTATTGTTGGCACTTGTAAATCTTCGCTTTGAATACTTTTCATATCTTTTAATCCATGACCAGTTAACAATAGGGCTACAGATTTGTTTGTTAAATTGACTTCACGACTTAATTTCGCTAGAGCGGTTACAGCTGCAGCACCAGACGGTTCAACAAATACACCTTCTCTTTGAGCTAATTCTTTTTGAGACCTTAATAACTCTTGATCGGAAAATTGGTAACATACACCACCCGAATCGCGAATCGTTTGTAAAGTTATTGTTCCATCCTCCGAATAACCGAACAGGCCATCTCCTATACCTCCTGCTATTGTTTTAGGAGAAGGTTCTGAACCTACTTCTAATTCTTCATTGTCGAAAGCCTGAGCAATAGGAGAGCACCCTGCAGCTTGGACCCCTACCATCTTGGGAAGAGGACGTTCTATTGAATAAAGTTCTCTAAGCTCTTGAAACCCTTTATAAGTGCCTACTAATAAAGGACCAGCTCCAATTGGCACAATAATGTAATCAGGCCAATCTAAAAGTTGTTCGTGTAATTCAAAACCAACCCCTTTATCACCTTCAAGCGTATAAGGGTTAACGAAAGTTGTTGTTAAGTTATAGGCTTCTCCTTTTTCAGCAATTTGTTTTGCTAATTGAAATGATTGACTGTATGGCCCCTTAACACGAATCACTTTACTCCCGAAGTATTGTGTTTGTTGTACTTTTTCATCTGGGGTAGATTCTGGAACTAAAATCAATGCCTCTAAATGATGCTTTGCTGCAGCAGCTGACACAGCAGCTGCACCATTTCCACTAGATGCCACAACAACATGTTTATAACCAAACTGCTTTGCTTTAAAAGTTCCTGCTGAGACAGGACGATCTTTAAATGACCCAGAAGGATTTTGAAATTCATATTTTCCAAACAGTTGACCTACTTGGTAATCTTTTGCTAATCCTTCAAATGGGACACACGCTGTGTTCCCTTCACCCATTAGATGGGATGTATTTTCATCATGATAGATGAGTTTCGCTTTTAATTCATTAACACTCATCTGTTCCGGCGGGGCGTTAAACTGATACCTGACGAGTAAAACATCTCCGCAACTCTCACATTTATAGTAAGGTTTAAAATCATAAGTCATATTACAGCTTGTACACTTTAAAAATGCATCTTGTACCATATTTCCCCTCCAGTCTAAGCCAATATTTCTTCACATAAATCTATGAAAATATGACTTGCTTGTATAATTTCTTCTTTAGCAACCTTTTCGTTTGTTACGTGAGCTTCACTAATACTACCCGGACCAAAAATGATGGTTGGGATACCTTTTTCTACAGAGAAGAACGGCGCCTCACAAGTTGCCTCGAAAGATTTGATGTTAGAATTCTCTACATGTCGATTTGCCTTCTCTTGTAACGTTTCTACAAAAGGGTGGTCACTTGAAATTAAACTCGCTGGTAAAAATGTATATCTCTCTAATTCATAAGGAATTGTTGAATTCCAGTTTCTTATAACCTGATGATACTCTTCTTCAATATCTTCTATAGTTTCCCCAGGAAGTGTTCTCCGGTCGATTTCAACTACACATTCATCGGGTATAATATTCCCAGCAACACCACCGTTAATAGTCGTAATATTACTAATGGCATGCCCTAGAAAGTCATCATTTTTTTCCTTTCGAATAGACTCTGTATATTGAAAGAGTCCAGGCAAAATGCCACTCATTTTCTCAATTGCATTAATCGGTTTTTTTACGTAACATGAATGCCCTGCTTCACCTTGGGTCTTTAGGTAAAAACGTGCTACTCCACGGTGGCCGATCGCAATATCTAAATCAGTAGGTTCACTAATAATTGCATAATCAGCCTCGAGGTTTTCCTGAAGGAACTGTTTCATTCCCAAGTTAATCCGTTCTTCATCCGCATTAAAAAACAGAGTTAACTTCCCAGTTTTCGGATATCCAGCTCGCTTAAGACAAATAGCAGCATAAACCATTGAAGCGACACCCGCCTTCATATCAGAAGCACCACGCCCATAAATATAGCCATCAACCTCTTCACCACCAAAGGGATCAACTGACCATCCATCACCGGTTGGAACAGTATCTAAATGTCCATTGAATAATAAATGATTTCCATTAACTCCACTCTCTAAAGTTGCGTAAAGGTTTACACGATTATCATCAATAGGTACTAACCTTGACTCAATACCTTCTTGTTTCAATATATCTGAAATAACCTTAGCGACACCTTCTTCATAATCGCCTGGGTTTTCACTTGGTGTTTTCAATATTTCTTTAAATATATTGATTTGTTCTTCTGAATCATAGTCAATCGTATCTTTTGACATCACTTATTCCTCCTCAATACTTTCGCCCTCTTGCATCCACAGTTAAGGGCTTCAAATCGTTGTCATGTGAAACAAATACTTCATGATATAAATTTGGAATGACACATGCATGATTAGGGATGATTTCAACATATTCGCCCACCTCAACTGTTGTTTCATCAGGGTTATACTCAACGAAACCATGTTCTTCATTAAGTTTTACAATCGTTAACTCAGGGTTAGACACGACATAACCAAAGTCTGAACCCTTTAATGGCATGTCAGAAGTGATAGCCTTTGACCCAGCATCAATGGTTGCCTTTCCTTCAAGTGGTTTGCTAATCACTTTTGCGACCACCCTAAGTGCGCACCTGTCTGGTGTAATAATACCTGCATGAACCGCATTCATATCATAAAAAACGTAATTCCCTGCTCGAGATTCGGTAATACCTTCTAATTGTTCAGGGTTAACAGATGACCCTGTTGATCCTCCTGATAGTACTGGAGATTCAACACCGATATTCTGAAGAACTTCCTTTCCTTCCTTCAAAATAGCTGCTTCCTCACGTGTTTTTTCAGGGTGTTCCTCATGAGGATAGGCATAAATGTGGCCATAATATGTGAACAATCCGTTATACGCTACAAATTCTTTAGACTCTACTTCTCGATAAAATGATACTAAGTCATCTAACTGAATACCTTCACGATGACCACCACTATCTATGTCAATTAAGACATTGATTTTCTGATTCAGTAACATTCCAATTCGATTCAATCCCTCTATACCATATCGGCTATCAACAATTGTCTTAAAATTAATAGGATACTTACTTAGAATTGAATTCAGTTTTTCCCATTGATCATCACCAATTAAAGGAATAGCTAACAAAATATCATCAAAACCATGAGCTGCCATAACTTCAACTTCTGTAAGTGTTGCACATGTAATACCAATGGCCCCTCTTTCTAATTGTAAATTAGCAATTTCGACACTTTTGTGAGGCTTGACATGTGGACGGTGGTCAATTCCATATTTTTTCAAGCCATCAATCATTTCTATTATATTTCTATCAATCTTCTTTTGGTCTAATTTCACGTATGGTGTAATCAAACATATCTCCTCCTTACTCCATCAATCCTGGAATCCACATAGTTAAAAACGGAACATATGCAATAAGTAATACAATTGCAAACCCGCTTACAACATATGGTAATAAATCCTTTAACGTGTTTTCCATTTTCTCTTTTGCTAAATGGAGTGACACAAACAAGGTTGTTCCAACAGGTGGCGTAAAAAGACCAAGCGCCAGTGTTGAAAGCATGATCAGACAGAAATGAATTGGGTCTATTCCAATTTCTACTGCCATCGGCAAGAAGATCGGAATAAAGATAAATAAGTTTGGTACAAGATCCATAACCATTCCAAATAGGAACATAATAAAAATCATGAGTAACAATAAGGCCCAATCAGGTAGACCAAACCCTAACATCGTATCAGATAGCAGTTGAGGAATTCTTTGCTGAATGAGTACCCATGTAAAAATGGAAGCTGTACAAACAATCATCATAACAACAGTTGTAGAATAAACACTGTCCTTCAAAGCCTTTAAAAACCCTTTCCAACTTAAAGTTTTATATACAACTACTGCAATTAAAAAGGCATAAAATGCTGCAACTGCTGCTGCTTCAGTCGCTGTTGCAACCCCTAAAACTATGACCACTATAAGTAATAACGGCAACAACAGTGCCCAAAATGCAGATAAAATGCTTTTAATTAGCTCTCCAAAAGTTGGACGTTCTTCTTTCGGATAATTCCTACGTATAGAGATAATAACTGTAACCGTAAGATATGTAATACCGATTAATACCCCTGGTATAATACCAGCTAAAAACATTTCAGCGACTGATAAATTAGCCAACCAAGCTATAATGATCATCGTACTACTTGGAGGAATAATAATACCGACAACAGAACTTGAAGCATTAATGGAAGCTGCAAATGATGCACTATAACCTTTACGTTTCATTTCTGGTATTAATACACTACCAACTGATGCGGAGTCAGCGACTGATGACCCAGATACCCCTGCCATCCCCATACTCGTCACAACAGAAACACAGCCTAATCCTCCTGGGAAGTGTCTAACTAAAGAGTTAGCTACATTGATTAACTTCCTAGCAATATCTCCGTGAACCATTAAACTTCCCGCAAAAATAAAGAAGGCACAGCCAAGAAAGCAAAGGATTGTGTATTAGAAAAGAATCGTTGGGAAACAGTTGAAAGCGGGATTCCTTCGACTAAAATAAAAAATAAAGCTGAGGCACCCATTGAAAACGCAATTGGTGTTCCAATAACAATCAATAAAAAGAAACTAAATATCATCACCCAAATCATCTGTTTCATCCCCCATGTCACGTGTTTTAATAAATGATATAATTTGATACACTAAAACTATTGTGGTTCCAACAAACGTAAAAACCATCGATGCATATACATAGGATCTAGGAATATCCAAAATAGGAATATTGATATTACTAGCATCAACCATTAATTGATAACTGGAGACTATCATAAAAGCTGAAAAAGCCAACATCACCAACCGACTTATTAGAAACAATATCTCCTGAACCTTTTGAGGGAACAGTCCTCTAAAGTATGTAACACCTATATGATCTTGGTTAGCAGTTACTGAAATCACAGCCAAAAAAAACCATCCAAGGAAACAGGAATGCCGTCATTCCTGTTACAAATGTGAAGGATGTATTAAAGAAATACCTTGAGATAACTTCAACTACAATCAATAGTGTTAGTACGATTAACATGATATTTGAAAGTCCAGTAATAGTTTGTAGAGACCGCATTTTAAACTTATCAAACAATTCAATCACCCTCTTATAAAGGAGAACCGGAAGATCTATCAACCGGTTCTTATCCTTTATTAGTTTAAGTTTTCAATATAATCTTGTGTACGATTAAGAAAGTCTTCTCCAACAATGTCATAGAATTCTGAGTAGTCGATTGCATCACGGAAAGCATCCAGATCAGGGCTCTCTTCAATTTCAACAAATTCATCTTCAAGAGTATCTAGCATCTCAACTTCCATTTCCTGAGTGTATTCACGCGAAACATCTCTAGCTGCTTCTGCTCCTTCTAGTACAATTTCTTGTAGCTCAGAGTCTAAACTCTCAAACAGATCCGCGTTCATAATAAAGTTCACATGATAATAGAAATGATTAGTTAACGTTAAATAGTCTTGTACTTCATGAAAGTTATTTTCATAAATTGCATCCAATGGGTTGAATTGACCATCTGCTGTTCCTTGTTGTAACCCCATATATAGCTCTGTAAATGCCAATGTCGTTACGTTCGCTCCTAACTGCTCAAACGTCGAGATCGATGAAGGTTCGTCTGGACTTCGAATTGTAATCCCTTCCATATCCTCAGGAGATGAAACAGGTTTAACATTATTTGTAATCTGAGCAAAACCTAAATCAGTGTGGGCAAGTACCTCGAATCCACTTTCACGAGCCATGTCCTTTAGTTCATCTCCAATTTCACCATCTAATACTGCATATGCCTCATCAAAATCCTCAACCATGAACGGAAGGGCTAAAGTGGCATATTCAGGAACAATATTCTGCATTCCGCCGCCACCTACCAATTGCATGTCTAGAGCTCCAGAATTTACCTGTTCAAGCATTTCAGGTTCAGTCCCTAACGTTTCACCTTCATGCATTTCAATTGTTACAGCTCCATCAGTTTGTGATTCAACTACATCTTTAAAAGCTCTCGCAGCTTCACCACGAACTGAATCTTCAGGTGTATTATAGCCTATGCTCCATTGATAAGATTCCCCTGTATAACCTTCTCCTTCACCATTTCCATCAGTAGCTCCGTTCGTTTCTGGTTCATCGTCACCACATGCTGTTAGTAATAGAGCCAAAATCGCTACCACCAATACGAATGATCCTTTTTTCATATAGCTCCCCCTAGTTCCTTATTACGGAACACTGTTCCGTTATTGCAGTAAATTAAAAAGCACCTAACTTCTTAGAAATATCGTTTGATGCTTCTAGAACAAGTTTTGAAAGTTCATTATGCACACGGTCAACGGTTATTCTTGAAACTGGGCCTGATACACTGATCGCAGCAATAGGTTCAGCATTATAGTTTAAAACAGGAGCTGCAACACAACGAATCCCTTCTTCATTTTCAATGTTGTCAATTGAATAACCTTGTTCTTTGATTTTCACTAACTCGTCCATCATGTCCGATGCGGTTGTAATGGTATTTTGTGTAAACGCTATCATTTCAGTCCTTGCTAATATGTCTTCTACATGAGCTTTAGAAAGATGACTTAACATCGCCTTTCCTACACCAGTGGAATGAACAGGCGCTCTTTTCCCTATTCTAGAATGCATACGGATTGTCTGATTTGATTCTACTTTGTCGATGTAAACTATTTCATGTTCGTCAAGTATACATAAATGAATAGCTTCTCCAGTTGTTTCAGAAAGCTCTTCAATTCGATTTCTGGCTAAATCACGAATATTAAAATTCTCTAAAACAAAATTTGATAAATACAAAATATGTGTACCGAGCGTGTAATATTCATTGTTTGGATTTTGATTAACGAATTGTTTTTCTTGTAACGTTGTTAGCATCCTATGAACAGTACTTTTAGCCACATCTAACTTGTTAGCTAGCTCTGTTACCCCCAGACCATTAGGGTGTTTCGCTAATACATCTAATAATTCTAATGATCTTTCAACTGATTTAATTTTATCACTCACTGTACATCTTCCCTCTTAGTCTTCTAATTCAACTATCATTTCAATCTCAATAGGTGTATCAAATGGTAACTCATTAGCAGATAGTGCACTTCTTGCATGACGTCCTTTTTCACCAAAGACTTCGAACAATAATTCTGATGCTCCATTCATAACGTAAGGCTGTTCGACAAATCCATCAGCAGAGTTCACAAAACCAAGAACTTTAACGACTTGCTTTACCTTGTTCAAATCACCAATCTCTTGTTGAAGAACAGCTAAGCAATTTATCATGGTTTGGCGAGAAGCTTCATACCCTTGTTGTATACTTAATCCATGATCGCCCCCTACTTTACCTTTGTGAATTAGTGTCCCCTCTTTTCGACAATCCTGACCTGAAGTATAAACTAAGTTGCCAAATGATTTTGCTGGAACATATTCAGCTGCGGGCTTTGGAGCATCTGGTAACTCAATTCCTAATCGTTTTAAGTTTTCATAAGCAGTCAAGTTTCGACACCTCCTTTGTATTATTTCAGTTATCACTATACCACCGTTTTAATATTCTGACAATACTTAAAAATATGATTTTTTTAAATAATTGATATGGATTCAACTAGATAAGTGGTGAGAAATTCATTTACAATCAATTGAAGTGTTGACTCTTTTGAGAATTTTGAGGAAGGAATTATATAAATTAAACCCTAAACTAAAGTAGACAGTTTTTGCTCAATAAACATGAACACTTTTCAATTAAAATATCCCTCCGTAGTATGATAGATTTATCATACTACGGAGGGAAAAAAGGTGGAAAAGTGAATAATGTTTATGGAAAACTATCAAATGAAGAAACAAGGATTAAAAAAAGATCAGTACGAGTTATTCATTCATACTTGGTTAGGCGACCCCCTCAGCCCAAGTACATAATTGGTTGAAAGAAGCGCTTCTCAGACCTGTCAGAGTCGGGTGACGCCTATCTAAGTGCCTCAAAAAGATGACAAAATCAATTATTACTCTCACCCACCTAACCCAATTTCGAATTCCAATAATCAACGAACGCCTTATACCCATCACTATTTATAAAATATGGTACAAGCTGCTCTCCTTGTACTTTGTATGAATCAACATATGGCACACCTTCTCGATCAGCTTTCTCTATTCGATGGTTTCCATCAATGATTGTATAAGTACCTGGTCTAATTTCCGCCTGTATAACTGGACGTGTTATGTCAACTGTTGGAAGGTGGTCTTCATTAACAGTGGTGCGCCAATGAGTGTTGAACCAATCTTCAACATTGATTCGTTCTCTCTTTACGGTTAGAGACCCGGCATCAATGTGTTCCATAATACGTGAGATATTAAAACGAAATATGCCATTTCTGTACACTTCATCACCTTCATGGCATGGGAGTGGGACGTAACTTTTGTTGTAGGTTAGGTTTCTACTCATATTCATAATTCTCCTTCTCTTCCCGGCTAGCATACTCCCTATTTTAATCTCACAAGTGAATAATAATCAACAATCAAATATCTACACCAACCGCTTATTTAATGGATATCACTTTCAACAGAATAAGAAGGTTTTCCCAATTTCTCCTTCGTTCTATCCTGGTCTGAAAACAAAATATAAAAAGAAATTCCGATGAATAATCAACTGAATTCCTTTTGTGATATCTAATATAGGGTTTACAATAAGTATTACAAAAAAAGTGCCATGCAGCAATTGCTGATGACACTTTAGGATTCTAGAACAAATGTGAAATTTTATATCCAGAAATACGAGGGATATATAGCCTAATTCTTTGCTTTTACCAATTTTATAGTTTTATTATTTTTCAATCTCTGATCTACTGTAGCTTTTAAAACATCAGACTTGTTTAAGTTTTTTTCTAATTCTTTAGCATTGACATAAAGAACTTTTGTTACATCATTCAAACGTTCCTGATCAAGAGTTGGCAACACTTGTAGAACATTTGTTTTAGTTTGTTCAAGAGTCAAAAAGGGAGAAACGCGTTTTACTTGTTCCGCTACCTGAAGTGACAATTTTGCCGCTTCGAGACGGTAATTCGTTCCACCATGTGATAAATACTCTACTTGTTTTTCCAACCTTTTATAAAAATCTGTATACTCTAAATGCCTCGTTTTTCTCACCATGGTGAACACCTCCCTTATCTAGATATTATTTATCTTTATACTTATAATATACCCTTTTCATGAAAAATGTTATCTAATTCGTGAATATTGATATCTGGATCATCAACATTTAGTATATAAGGCCTATATTCATCAATCAATTTTAAAGTTTTTCTTTGTTACATTCTACCAATAAATCAGTGTTTCTTAAATCACTCATGTCTTTTTGGCGTTTTGAGAAAATTTTACAACAAGCTAGCAATTCAAGCGAAGGGACAAAAACACTGATGTTAGTAAAGCCCAAGCCTTCAAGCTTAAATAAATTGTCTTTTTGTTTAAAATCTTCAATTGGCGGAACTTCCATAACACCACCAACACTTTGAATGTTTACTTTACGTAATTGTTCAAAAAATACTTCCTCATCCTTAGCAGCTATTGTTTCAATATCAATATCGGGCGAAACTCAATATCTCGTAACGAAAAGTGAATTAATAGAGCTGAACCCCCTAGTATAACTAATTCAGCATAATTATTATTTTCTGAACAGTGAATATCTAATTCAATAAGCGTTCGAATAATTTCATCTACTGTTTCAAATTCTTTTTTCTTCGTCAATTAACATCCACCTTACTTTGAAATATAGGAGTAAAATATCCAATTTAACTATAAGTATGAATCTATCCACCTACATGGTGTCCTTCATCTTGTGTCACATAGAATTCAAATACTCTAATCCTCTTTGTCTAACAACATAATGATTATCTACACTTACCTTTTGGACCATCAGTTTGGTAATTTGCTTATTCATCTTCATCAATTCATCAAACTTATTAATAACCTGGCTTTTTATATAAGCGCTATCGTAGTCCATCATCTGAGAAACCTGAGTTAAAATCGTGTCTGATGTCTCTTCTGTTATCATCAAGAGCAATGCTTTAACCGCCCAAAATCTAACATCGTGGTTGTTTGAATGACACAGACTCAAAACAAACTGCATAAGCACCAACAGATTTCCCTGCTCCAATTCATTACCATAACTAGCCATTTCATTTACTGTTTTCAGTGCTTCAATTTTTTCAAAAGTATTGGTCTCATTAAACTGACTTAAAATGTGAATAGGAGCATAGTCATTTTGATGCAAAGTTTTCAACATGACATAATTAAACATAAGTGTATTGTTTGAATGCTTTTCGAAAGGATCGTCTCTTCCAATCAGCACTTTTTCCTCATTATTTATAACTTCATGGTAATAAGGTGTCAAATCAAACTTTTTACTAATTGGGTGGCCTTTTATAAATACGACAAGGCGCAATGCGTTTACTTTATCAGCAATCAATTGATTGCTACTAATAACCGTTTCGATAACTGGATGAATAATCTTTTCAATACTTTTTTCGGACATGTCCACGAGATCATGTCTTATTAAATTTATAATTGTTTGATAAGGATTTATACCAGAATGTGAATAGAGCCCATTTTTTCCTTGTGTTTTATTTTGGTCTTTGATCTGTTCGATTGACTTTTGTAGTTGTCTTTCACTTTGCTCGTGGTCTTCCTGAACCTCCATTAAATACGCTGTTCTAGATCTTCTGGTAAATAGTCGATAAGCTTTTGTTCTAATTCATCACGTAAATGGCCTTTTGTTCTCCCTATAGCAATAACCACTGGTATTAATTTATGATAATTAAAATTTGTTTCTCCACTTTGAACAACTTCACTAATTCCCTTAATTAGTTCCAACGTGGTTTGATCATCGACATTTTCCATTATCATATTCGAAATAACATCTAATATTCCATCATAAAAGCGTGCTTTTTTATTAGATAGAACTTTTATACATTGCTTTGCAAGATTTGTATTATCCATTCTGTAACAATTATCTTTTAATGCATCAAAAATATACTCACCAATAACGACACTTTTATTGCCATCTAGCCAATTATCCATAATAGAGATTATTTCTTTTTGAAATTCATTATAATCATGATCCGAAAAATAATGTCCCAAATGCTTAAACACTTTTAATTTCGCAATGTCACTTTCATGTTCAATTGGGCTACCACTAACAAATTTATAGATTTCCAACGAATCCTTTGCATTCATTTTTCCAAATACGTCATTGAAAGTCTTAATATAACTTTCGACTTCTTTTTTATTCCCTTTTAAAAATGTCATCTTCAATAATATAACACGAAATTTCCAGTCGCTGTACAAATCACACAGGTGAAAGGCCACCTTTTTTAATCTATCAATAGTTAATAGTATATGAGTTAAAGAACCATTAAAAACTGCAACAACATAGATATTAGTAATATAGTTAACATAAGTATCTATAAAGTTGCCAAATGTAACACTATAGGGCGACTGCGTTTCATGTTTAGTTCTCTGTTTATTTATCTCTTCATTTAAACTATTACTATAGCGATCAATTAATGGATAATAAAGTGGCTCCTTTGATTCATTAATTTCTTTTTGAGCCTCTGTCTCCAAGAACTTTTGGTTCACCCCTTCATTGTATTTGTAATTTATGTTTCTAAGATCAATTAGTATATCTTGTACAAGCCAATTGGGTAATGAGGAGTCTTTTGCTTTCATCAAAGCCTCTTCCATTAGCTCAGTACATGATTTTAGATTACCTTGCCAGTAACTTTGAATAGCATTCCACCGGATCTTGACTACTTCATATAACTTAGGGCTTTGTTTTTCAGCTATATGATTTATTAATAATGAGGTGTTGAATTGCTTAATATTTCGCTTTCCAAACAAAACATGCAAAAAGTCTTCACAATATTCATCCAATTCATTTGACTTTTCTACGTCCTCTTTCGTTGTTGGGAGAATTTCTTTCATTATAAAGGCCTTTGATTGATCTGTTCCTTCGAGGATGTTCTTATCCATCTGAAATGAGCCCGTATTGATCTCAACTTCCTCTTTACCAGCATTATCAAATTCTTGATCTGATAAACGATTTTTACAGTAATGCTTGTAAATTGTTGTAATATCATTGATTAAATCTTCAAAGCCAACATCACATAACTTTTCAAAGGAATGAAC
Organism: Alkalibacillus haloalkaliphilus C5; assembly: GCF_000269905.1. GTDB lineage: Bacteria > Bacillota > Bacilli > Bacillales > Alkalibacillaceae > Alkalibacillus > Alkalibacillus haloalkaliphilus_A. Next base: position 4,168 of record NZ_AKIF01000049.1, on the reverse strand, counting down.
AACTTTGAATTTAACACCTGTTGCACCTGTTAGCTCATTCTGTATTTCTGTCGGTTTTTTCTCACTCTCATCACAAAATAGGTACAATGACTTTTTGTTTGTTGCTTTAGCACGTTCAATTTCTCTTAAAACAGGATTTGTTATCCCATCAGCATTATCTATTAAAAAAACACAGATATCGCTATCTTCTAAGTCATACAAATAGACTTGCTCCGCTGTTAGTGAAGATGAACCTGTATCTTCAAATACAAAAACGTTCGCTAAACCTGTTTCTTCTATACGATCCTTGAGGTTATTTCTAACTTCTACATATTTAGGGGAATCTGAGCGTGAGCTAATGAATACTTTAACTTTATCTTTAACTAAATTATTGTTATCGATCATATCTTAATCAGCACTTCCTTTTCATAATTAACCAAAATTAATTGTTGTAATCAGAGACACTAAAATAAATGAGATTGTCTATGATCCTCATGATATATGGTTCATTGTCATTCCTTACTGAAAATAATTCTCTATTTATTACCAGAACCCTTCAAAATATGACAAGAAAATTAAAACAGCCCTCTTAGGGTTGTCATTGCATATGTATAATTTATCTAAGCCAAAACTAAAGGCATAACATATTGGCAAGTTTTAACTAAGTTGTATTTCAAAAATGCTTATACTCATAAATTCTTAATCTGTTTACTAATATAACTATATATAGCACTCATACTAGAAAAAGCAAAGGTTGGTATGGTCAATATGCTTACTAATGTTTCAATCTTGTTTCATAGGTGGATTAATAGGCTCTCGAAGGAAATGAAACTAAAATATCATATTTGGAACTTGATTATTCATTTGGGTTATATTATGTATGTTTCTATGTATATTGGCTTGTTATTAAGCTTTTTCGGTCTTTTAATTATAACTGCTTTAGAATGGACAATAGTTAAGAGCAGCTATATGAATCTATTAATTATTCCTCTAATTCTTTTTGTATGCCAAGTTAACATACTGCTACTCAACTTTACGAATCCAAACTTGAATTTGCCAGGATTATTTTTACGGGGTTCTATTGTAGTAAGAATAGTTAAGTTAAAAGAAAAAATATTCAAAACAATAATAAGTGTTATTATTAACAGTATTGTATTATTTATAATCCTCTTATATTTGGTATCAATTGTTTCAATCCCAAATGAACCCCTGATTGTATTAGTGTTTTCAGTAGCATTAATATCAATCCTAATCAGTTTTATTATATATAGTGAGTTTTCAGTAAATAAATTAGATAGATGCATTCGACAGCTCTGTTTATGGTCAATTGCATTTATTGTGTTACTAGGTTTGAATATATACCAAGTTCATTTGATTGTATCCTCAAGTAATAACAATCCTTTGTTGGCAATGTCATTATTAATTCTTGGCCTAATATTTTCATTGATTGGTGTATTAGAAAAAAGCAGGGAGTTTTTTCTGCTCGCATTAAAGCAAAAGGGTGATGATATTCGGAGATATTGGAATCAACTTGATACTAATATCACTCATTCCGATTTCAAATTAACATTAAATAAGACTATAGAGGATATTAATAATATAAGGGGACAGTGGAAATCAGGAAATAAAGATACAGTTATCCGAGGAATTACGCGGGGGATATTAATGATGATCCTGTGCTATTCATTAATGACTTTCCTGCAATTTAAAGTTGAATGGATAAATGACTTCCTCGGTACAAAAGTTGTTTTCTTGACTGATATGTACTTTGGAATCTTTAATAATGATAAAAAAATAGCTGTAAGCTTTCTTTTATTAGCAGCGTTTTTATCCTTTTATTTCAATTCCATCAAAACATTCATGAACAATTCAAAAAACTTCACCAAGTCAAAAATTGTTGATGAATTACATGGTATTGCATTCCTCCAAACAGGAGCTCTTATGTTAATTGGGGTTATATTACAACTATATCAATCAGTTTATTTCATATGGATCGGGTTAGTTCCTAGCATAGTATTACTGACCATTCTAACCTTTATTCTATTATTCATTAGAGTCTTTTGTGTAAGGAGCAAAACAAAATGATTATTTTTAGCACAACCTTTCAATCCAAAAGCTCATCACCCAGTGACGAGCTCTATCAAAGAGAGTAGTTAGAATAGGGAAACAGAAGTGCGCCAATGAGTGTTGAACCAATCTTCAACATTGATTCGTTCTCTTTTTACGGGTTAGAGACCCGGCATCAATGTGTTCCATAATACGCGAGATATTAAAACAAGACATGCCGTTTCTGTTGTCTTGATTAGTTTCATTTATTGTTATTTGGTACTGTGAAAGTATTTAATTAACTTGGATTTAGTATAGCTTCATTCAGTAAATGACGCTTCTTAAGCTAAGCCCTTTTTCTTCACTTGCTGTTCCCTCCAAGGTAACAGTTTGCTATTAATCCAGTCATCACCGCGACATACAATATTTCTTTTGTCAGCTTCAACGAGTGCTGGATTAGTAAATCTGGAGCTTGTGGTCATTTCAGCTAAAATACAACCATGGTTTTTCTTTGCTGAGTCAAGTTCCCTTATCAATTTAACATCAATTTGTCTCTCTTTTTTATAATGCTTAATTTGAATAGCTATTTCAGCATTGTAATGGCGATTGAAAATAATTAAGTCTACTCCACCATCAGCACCTTCTGAAGTTCTTCGTGGTTTATATCCTTTTGCTTTGTAGTAATTAAAGCACAACTCTTCAAACTCTCTCCAAGAGATTTCTTCAAATGGTAATGTCATAATTTCTTTTTCCGACCTTAAAATATTCGAATTACTACTCAACCCATTAGACTTCTTTTGGTTGGAGCCATTTAAATTCCTTTTCTTATTAGACTGTTTAGGTAAACCGGTATACATATTTTTACTTTTGTTTTCCTTTTTTCTCATATCAGGAACAAATGATGATGCAAACCCTCCCATTAATACAGCAAAAAGAACTAATCCAAATATGTAGTAAATACTAGTAATACTGAATTGAAACATTACCCATAATCCTATAAACAATATAGGACCAGCAACCACTGTATAAATTGCTTCTTTCCTTTTCTTTCTACTCGGCTTACCCATATATCTCTCCCCCTAAGAACTACCCTTTTTCACAATTTTACCATAGCAACAAAAAGAACTTGTTTCTTGTGACTATATTACTAATAAAAACTTTTTCTGCTAATAAATACTGAAAGACAAAAAATCGCCCACCTCCTATTGGAGATGAACTGGAAAGTCACCTTTTGTAAACGCTAAACTAAAGTAGACAGTTTTTGTTCAAATAAAAATGAAAAGATCACTCCTCAAACTAAATATGACTTCTCAAAAGTACATAGATACCTCCACTTAACTGTTTATAGTAAATAAACTTAATAAGTCTGAAACAGTATCTATTACATAGTCTGGCGAATATTCCACTTGATCCAAATCTGACCTTTGAGAAACTCCTGATAATACGAGAGCTGTCTTCATCCCAGCATCAATTCCCATCTTAATATCCGTTTCAATGCGATCTCCAACCATCAAACACTCATCAACGTTTAACCCTAGTAAGTCCATAGCACTATTAATTGTATGAATAGATGGCTTTCCAACTTGCACATCAATTGGTTTTCCTGTCACACTTTCTAATGCTCCAATCATTCCTGCATTATCAGGAACATCCCCCTCTTCGACTGGACATGTTCGATCTGGGTTTGTTGCTATTGTTTTAGCACCTAACTTGACCGATTGGTAGGCAAAATTCAATTGACTATAATTAAAATTCCGATCCCAAGATACGACTACAATATCGGTCTCCTTTGGGTCTTGTGCAAATGTAAAATTGTTTTCTTTCATCTCATCCTTAATCACTTGCTCACCAATTACATAAATCTTTTGACCAGGATGATTGATCTTTAAATAATTTATAAGTGTTACCGTTGGGTTTATAATGTTCTCTTCAGTAACCTTTATATTAAACCCCTTTAACTTCTCAACGTATTTCTCTCTTGATTCAATTGTTTTATTAGTTAAGAATAATATTTCGTACCCACAATCAAGCAGTTTGTTTACTGTATCGTTGGCATTCTGTATGATATAGTCGCCTAAGTAGATCGTGCCATCTAAATCAAAAATTATCGCTTTTACACCTTGCTGATCCATTTACCTCCCCT
>NZ_AKIF01000048.1 GCF_000269905.1 Alkalibacillus haloalkaliphilus C5 | reverse complement strand
GTGTAGGTTGTGTCTCTACTACATGTGCATTTTCATATCCAAGGTGCTCCAACACTTCATCTCTACTATTAACGACACCTTCAGCATAACCGACCTCATAAGCTCGGTTGGGCGACAAAGTTAAAAACTCACCAGGACCAGCATTGTATTCGCTAAGGTCAATGGTGTCATCTGCCATCGCTCTAGCATATAAAGGGTCGCGATCATTTCTTTCAGCCGCCGCTACCATTGCAGATACCCAAGCTGATTGTGCTTTTGAATCGGCTGCTGACCCATCTCCAGTGACAACACCTGATGCCCCAATGGTTCCGTTCGTATTCATATAAATGTCATCCGCCATCAGTGATATGTATGAACCTGCTGATAAAGCTTGACTTTTTACATAGGCAGTTGTTGGAACATTGACTGCTGATAATAGCCCTGCTATTTCGTTCGCTGAATCAACTCTACCACCTGGAGTATCGACTTCAAATATAATATGATCAGCAAAGTTTTCTTCCGCTTCCTGAATACTTCGATCCATAAATGCTGCTAATCCTCGTTCAACCTCTTCTTCTACAGGGACGATATAAACGAGAGGAGCTGATGGGTCATTCTCGGCTTCAATTGGTTGTTGATTTAACCATATAAATGACAAAGCAAAGATCACAACAAGATAGACCATTCTTTTCACCTTTTGTAACCTCCCTTCACCTTGAATAGTTATACTATTCTTACATTAAATATAACCAAAAAATAAGTGCTAAGCAAACCAACGACATCTGTATATGAATACGTATATACGATGTGAACATTGAAATGCAAAGCACCTATCTTTCTCTACCTTATTGCAATTGTTTCAAAACAAATTGGTTTACTTTTGAGCCGTCTGCTTTACCTTTAACTTTTGGCATAACAGCACTCATCACTTTCCCCATTTGTTGTTTTGACGTAGCACCAACTTCTTGAATTGTTTTTTCAATAATTTGATGCAACTCCTCGTCTGATAACTGCTTAGGTAAATATGTTTCAATAAGAGCTAATTCCCGCTCCGTTTTCTCAACTAAATCTTCACGACTAGCATCCTTGAACTCTTGGAGGGAGTCTTTTCTTTGCTTAACTTCACGAGTTAGAACTTGTAGCTCATCATCTTCAGTGAGCTCTTCGTTCTTACTAATAGCTTCATTTTGCAATGAAGATTTAATCGCACGAATGACTGTAAGCTTATCTTTTTCCTTTTTTCTCATAGCTTGTTTCATATCTTCGTTCAAACGATCAAGCAAAGACATTAAAAACTACACCTCTTTTTACTTTTTACGCTTTCTTGCAGCTTCTGACTTCTTCTTACGACGTTCGCTCGGCTTTTCATAAAATTCACGCTTACGATACTCTGATAGCGTGCCGCTCTTTGAAACCGAACGTCTAAAGCGTCGAAGAGCATCCTCAATAGACTCATTCTTTCTAACGCGAGTTGAATTTGACATGCTCTACCCTCCCTCCAAATAAAACGCATAAATCAAATGTGCTATTGCACATCTTTGCTTATTATATTAAACATTTGCCAATTGGTCAATGTTTTACGCATGACTTGTCCAGAATAACATATGATGAATTGAGGTGTTCATTATGTATTCACTTACTTTATTGATTTTTGTCTTCATTGCAATATTTATATTTGGGATCGTTTTAATGCGAATTGGATTTCAAACTTTAACATACACACATATCAAGCAATTCACACCTAAACTTTCTCCTTTAAATGGCTTGTTAGCAGGTTTATTGATTACAGCTTTACTTCAAAGTAGTTCTGCTTCAATTGCGCTTCTCATCACGTTTATGGCATCGATGAGAAGATCTTTAAAATTCGCGATATGTTATTTAATTGGAGCTAACATAGGGACAACCTTTACCGTTCAATTGTTTGTATGGAACAATTTGGACCTTATGTGGTTCTGTCTAATCGTTGGTGTACTTTTAATTTTTATCCCTTTGCAACACTACTTGTGGTTTTCAGGTGGTGTTATATCTTTCGGTTTAGGTATAATTTTTACTGCATTATATGGATTAGAAAATTTAGCTAGTGTTATTCCAACACAACAGATCGAACAATTAATTGGTGTTGAGCAAGAATCAACGTTTCACCTCATGCTGTTAGGATTTATGTTAACAACGGTTATACAATCTTCAACCACTGTTACTGGAATTTTAATGAGTTTTTCAACGGATGGGTTAATTCCACTTTCTCATATTTACTATTTACTATTGGGAATAAATATAGGGACTTGTATTACAATTTTAATCGTGTCAATCAGTCAACCTTTCTATGCAAAGATTACAGCTTATGCACACATATGGATTAATGTATTAGGTGCTATTATCGCATTACCAGCTATCTTTAGAGACCCGTTAATACAACTTACCACGTGGTTAACGTCAAATCCTGAACAACAAATTGTCTTTATTTCGATTTTATATAATGTCGTAACAGGTGTTATCTTCTTACTTCTTTTATCGCCGTTTTGTAAATTTATAACGTTCATTCACAAAGATAAAAGTGATTTAAGAACCCAAAAAAAAGCTGTTCCTAAAAGTCGAGTTGACTAATTGGAACAGCCTTAATTAATACACTTTAGTAATCAGATGTTGAAGTTTCACCATTCACAATTTGCACTCCAGAAGAAGCACCAATTCGTGTTGCACCTGCGTCGATCATAGCATTTGCATCATCAAGGCCCTTTACTCCTCCTGAAGCTTTAACACCCATCTCAGGGCCAACAGTTAAACGCATTAAATGAATATCTTCTACTGTTGCACCGCCACCTGAGAAGCCTGTTGAAGTTTTAACAAAATCAGCACCTGCTTTTTTCGCAATTTCACATGCTTTCACTTTTTCATCTTGAGTTAGTAATGATGTTTCAATAATCACTTTCACAAGTGCTTTGTTTTCAGCTTCCGTTACAACGGCTTTAATGTCTCTTTCAACTTCTTCATATTGGCCATCTTTTAATGAACCGATGTTAATTACCATATCGATTTCTGTTGCACCATTTTCGATTGCTTGCTTCGTTTCAAAAGCTTTCGCTTCTGGAGTTGTAGCTCCTAATGGAAAACCGATCACTGTACATACTTTAACATCAGATTCTTTTAATAATTCATAGCAGTGAGCAACCCATGTTGGATTAACACATACTGAAGCAAAACTATTTTCTATTGCTTCCTGACAAATGTGATTAATCTTTTCAGTTTGAGTCTCTGGTTTTAGTTGTGTGTGGTCAATCATGCTAGCTAAATTTTGTCCCATTGTTATCTCTCCTTATGTTAAGCCAATTAATAAAATATACTAAACCACTTGATGACTTGATTCTTCTGTCATGGCACGAACAAACTGTCCTTCATTATAAGGATAGCCTGGTTTAGTAATTTTAACTCTTATAATTTGACCTACTAATTCTGGTGGACACTCGAATACGACTTTCAAATAATTGTCTGAGTAGCCTTCATAAAGACCACTATTAGGATCTTTTTTATACGGTTCTTCAGGGATGACTTCTAACACTTCACCTTCATAAAGTGATGCATATTCTTTCGCTTGTTGGTCTGAAAGTTCAATTAATCGATGGACACGATCATTTTTCGTTTCATCATCAATTTGGTCTTTCATACGTGCTGCAGGTGTGCCTGTTCTCATCGAGTAAGGGAATACGTGTAGTTCTGAGAAGCCAATTTCTTGCACAGAACGGTACGTTTCCATAAACTCTTCTTCAGTTTCTCCTGGGAAACCTACAATGACATCTGAAGTAATTGCTAGGCCTGGTAACGCTTGTTTTACTTTTTCAATACGACTATGGTAAAACTCCATCGTATATTTACGACGCATTCTCTTTAATACAGTATCTGATCCTGCCTGCATTGGAATATGCAAGTGTCTAACGATTTTATCAGACTGATCTAATACTTCTATTACTTCATCTGTAATTTGACTAGCTTCAATAGATGAGATTCTAATACGTTTTAAACCTACTACCTTTTCATCTAAATCACGAAGTAATGCTGCTAAGTTATAGTCTTTTAAATCTTCACCATAACCGCCTGTATGAATTCCTGTTAAAACTATTTCTTTGTAACCAGCGTCAACAAGTTGTTGTGCTTGATTGACGACATCTTCAGGTGGTCTAGAGCGCATCAGCCCTCTTGCCCACGGAATTATACAAAACGTACAGAAGTTATTACAGCCTTCTTGAATTTTAAGTGATGCTCTCGTACGGTCAGTGAATGATGGAACGTCCATTTCCTCAAATGAACGTGTTTTCATAATGTTACTAACACCATTAATAGGTTCTCTTTCCTTTTTATATTGCTCTATGTACTCAAGCATTTTACGACGATCTTGTGTACCTACAACAATATCAACACCAGGGATCTCCATAATTTCATCAGGAGAAGTTTGGGCATAACAACCTGTTACACAAATGACGGCGTCAGGGTTCTTTCTAATCGCACGACGGATAACTTGGCGGCTTTTTTTATCACCTGTATTCGTTACGGTACATGTATTGATAACATAGACGTCTGAGCTTTGATTAAAATCAACTCGTTCATAATCATGTTCTTTAAAGAAATGCCAAATCGCTTCTGTTTCATAATGGTTTACTTTACAACCTAAAGTATGAAATGCAACTGTCGTCACACTTTCACCTCCATTCTTCTAAATAAAAGGATAAAACCGACAAAACGTATAAAGGAGCTGTTTCCGTTCGTAAAATTCTCGGACCTAAACGAATTGGGACAGCTTGTTTTAATATAGAGTTTTGCAATTCTGCTTCTGAAATACCACCTTCTGGACCAATAATGACAAGTATACGATCATTACTTTCAATTCCTTTTAGCAGTTCAGAAAGAGACTCAGTACCTTGATTTTCTCCTTTGGCTTCATATTCACTAGCAATTAATATTTTATCAAAAGTTTCTCGATTGAGAAGTGATTGGACCGTTTCTAGATTAGCAATAGTTGGTACAGATTGCCTATGAGATTGTTCACTAGCTTCTTTTGCAATTTTTTCAAGTCTTTGCAATTTCTTTTTCGCTTTTTTTTCATCCCATTTTACAATAGAACGATCCATCTTTAACGGAACAAACTCTCTTACACCTAGCTCAGTTGCCTTTTGAACAACGAGGTCTAGCTTATCACCTTTAGGCAAGCCTTGAGCTAATGTTACATAAACAGGTAGTTCTGTATTTTCATCAAGTTGCTCAATTATGCGACAATGAACGATTTGTTTATCAGTATTAATCTCTGCAATTTCTACGAGATAACTTTGTTCAGAAGGGTGACAACAAATAAAGTGACTGCCTGTTTTTTCTCTCATAACATTAACAATGTGATGAAAATCTTCACCAGAAATTAAAACTACATTGTCATCTAAGTTCCATAGGTCTTCCGATATAAAATACCGTTGCATGTTAATCCCTCATTACTCAGGCTTCTGTGCGATGATCGAAATCCAATCTTCCATTTGGTTTACTTCTAGTATGTTAAAACCTTTGTCTTCTAAATCACTTTTGACTAACCCTTTTTTGCCTTTAATGATTCCCGAAGTAATAAAATAACCGCCAGGCTTCACTAAATTATAAGCTTCATCAGTAGTTTGTACGATAATCTCAGCTAATATATTTGAAACAATCACATCTGCTTGTTCTGTAATCCCGACTAACAGGTCGTTTTGTTCAGAAGTTACAAGCTCTTGTACTTTGTTTAACTTTACGTTAATTGTAGTACTTTTAACTGCAACCTCATCTAAGTCATATGCCCGAATACCGCTAGCACCAAGTAACGCTGATGCAATAGACAGAACACCTGAACCTGAGCCAACATCGATCACTCGATCACCACTTGTTACATAACGCTCTAACGCCTGTAGGCTAAGTACAGTTGTAGGATGTGTACCCGTTCCAAAAGCCATACCTGGGTCTAATTCAATAATAATCTCGTCACTATTAACTGGCTCATAATCTTCCCATGTTGGTATAATTGTAATTTTTTCAGAGATTTTCACAGGTTTATAGTACTTTTTCCAAGCTGTCGCCCACTCTTCTTCATTAACTTCTGAAATAGTAACATTATTTTTTCCAATATCAATATCGAATGTCACTAAATTATTAATAGCTTCTTTTATTTCTTCAACAGTTTCACCTAAAAAACTATTAACTGGTAAATAAGCTTTTATATATACCCCTTCTTCTGGGTAACTACTTGGATCTAAGTCATATATTGTTCCATACAATGTTGAACGCTCTTGAAATAAATCTTGGCGATCTTCTATAACGACACCACTAGCACCTGACTCATGTAAAATATTCGACACCGGTTCTACTGCTTCAGTAGCCGTATGAATTTTTATTTCAGACCATTTCACGTACCATCACTCACTTCAATATATTATTCACCTTTAAATGCACGTTTAAATCGTTTAAATAAATTATCTTGTTGTTCATCTAAAGAGTCTTCACCACTTTGTTCATGGAATTCTCTCAATAATTCTTTTTGTTTATCACTTAAGTTTTTAGGAACCATCACTTTAACTAAAATATGCTGATCACCTTGACCGTAACCATGAACATTTGGTGCACCTTTACCTTTCAACCTAAAGTGTGTACCTGTTTGTGTTCCAGCTGGTATTTTCAATTTAACACGTCCGTGTACAGTTGGAACCTCAAGTTCATCACCTAAAGCAGCTTGTGTAAAGGTAATTGGAATTTCACACAAAATATCGTCTCCATCACGTTCAAAGAACTCATGTCGTTTAACACGTACAACGACAAATAGATCCCCTGGAGGACCTCCATTCTCACCTGGACCACCTTGACCAGAAACTCTAATTTGCTGGCCATCTTCTATGCCGCCAGGAATTCGAATGTCGATCTTTTTGCGTCGTTTCACATTTCCTGCTCCACCACATGTAGAACATTTATCTTCAACGAATTGCCCTGTTCCTGAACAATGGTTACAAACTCTTCTATTAACTACACGTCCGAACGGTGTATTTTGTTCAACATTCATTTGACCCGCACCATTACAATGTGAGCAAGTCGTTACGTTGGATCCAGGTTTCGCACCAGACCCATCGCACGTTTCACATGATTCTTCTTTTGGAATCTGGATAGTCGTTTCCTTACCAAATATTGCTTCTTCAAAATCAATTTCCATAGTATATTGAAGGTCTTGACCTTGTCTTGGTGCGTTAGGATCTCTACGCCCTCCCCCACCGAAGAACATATCAAAAATATCACCAAAGTCGCCGAAGCCTTCAGCTCCACCACCAAATCCATGGCCTTGCTGTGCCCCTGCGTGACCAAACCGATCATACTGTTGACGCTTTTGATCACTGCTTAGCGTTTCGTAAGCTTCTTTAACCTCTTTAAATTTATCAGCCGCGTTTTCTTCTTCACTAACGTCTGGGTGATACTGTCTTGCTAATTTTCTATAAGCTTTTTTAATTTCATCTTTTGAGGCATCTTTTGAAACACCTAGTACCTCATAATAATCTTGTTTACTCAATTGAAGACCACACTCCCGTATCTTCTCACATAAAGTTTATCATAACATTTTTATTATATTAACTGCAATTATCCACATATAGTAAAACCCGTTACAGAACTCATAAAGAAAGCCAAAGCCAAGGGTGAGATATTCTTGACTTTGACTTTGAACTTTAAAACAGTTTAATCAGGCTTACTTCTTCTGCTCGTCTTCGTTAACTTCTTCATACTCAGCATCTACAACGTTGTCATCTTCTGACTGGCCTTCGCCGCCTTCTTGTTCTTGCTGAGCTTGTTGTTGAGCTTGCTCATACATTTTAACTGATAAGTTTTGAACTTCTTGCTCTAAAGCTTCTTTCTTTTCTTTAATTGCATCTAGGTCTTCACCTTCTAATGCGGTTTGAAGCTCTTCTTTAGCTGTTTCAGCTTTTTGCTTTTCTTCTTCAGTGACAGCTTCACCAAGGTCACCAATTGTCTTATCTGTTGTGAAGATTAATTGGTCAGCTTCGTTGCGAAGTTCTACTTCTTCACGACGCTTCTTATCCTCTTCGGCATTTTCTTCAGCTTGCTTAACCATTTCTTCTACTTCTTCTTCTGATAGACCCGAAGAAGACTTAATTGTGATTGATTGTTCTTTATTAGTACCTAAGTCTTTTGCACTTACGTTTACGATACCGTTTGCGTCAATGTCGAACTTAACTTCGATTTGTGGTACTCCACGTGGTGCTGGTGGAATGTCTGTTAACTGGAAACGGCCTAGCGTTTTGTTGTCCGCTGCCATTTCACGTTCACCTTGTAATACGTGAATATCAACAGATGGCTGGTTATCAGCTGCTGTAGAGAATACTTGTGATTGACTAGTTGGGATCGTTGTATTTCGTTCGATTAATTTCGTAGAAACGCCACCCATAGTTTCAATACCTAATGATAGTGGTGTTACGTCTAGAAGTACAACGTCTTTAACATCACCTTGTAGTACTCCACCTTGAATCGCAGCACCTAGAGCTACTACTTCATCAGGGTTCACACCTTTTGAAGGTTCTTTTCCAATTTCTTTTTGGATCGCTTCTTGTACTGCTGGAATACGTGTTGAACCACCTACTAGAATTGCTTGATCAATTTCAGATGGTGACATGCCAGCATCTTTAAGAGCTCGACGAGTAGGCCCCATTGTACGCTCTACTAGTTCAGAAGCTACTTCTTCAAACTTAGCACGAGTTAAGTTCATTTCTAAGTGAAGTGGACCTGCATCTCCAGCTGTAATGAATGGTAGAGAAATTTGTGTTTGAGCTACACCTGATAAGTCTTTTTTAGCTTTTTCAGCTGCTTCTTTTAGACGCTGTAAAGCCATTTTATCTTGTGATAGGTCAATTCCATTTTCTTTTTTGAATTCTGCAACCATATGATCAATAATCACTTGGTCAAAGTCATCACCACCAAGTTTATTGTCACCTGCAGTCGCAACGACTTCAAATGTTCCTTCACCAATGTCTAAAATGGATACGTCAAATGTACCGCCACCAAGGTCATATACTAGTACTGTTTGATCTTGGTCTTGATCAATACCATATGCTAAAGCAGCTGCAGTTGGTTCGTTAATGATACGTTCAACTTCTAAACCTGCAATTTTACCAGCATCTTTAGTTGCTTGACGCTCTGAGTCGTTGAAGTAAGCTGGAACTGTAATAACAGCTTTTGATACTTCTTCGCCTAGGTAATCTTCTGCATATGATTTAATATGTTGTAAAATAATAGCTGAAACTTCTTGAGGTGTGTACTCTTTACCTTCAATTTCAACCTTATAGTCTGTACCCATATGACGTTTGACTGATTGAATTGTATTAGGGTTTGTGATTGCTTGGCGTTTAGCCACTTCACCAACCTGGCGTTCGCCATTTTTAAATGCTACAACTGATGGTGTTGTACGATTCCCTTCAGGGTTAGGAATTACTTTTGATTCGCCACCCTCCATTACTGCTACACATGAGTTTGTTGTACCTAAGTCAATACCAATGATTTTACTCATAAGTAAGCTCCTCCTTTTATATCCTTCTTATTCGTTTACTTTTACCATAGCTGGTCTAATAACGCGATCTTTTAGTTGATAGCCTTTTTGTAATACTTCAATAACTTGGTTAGATTCGATTCCTTCTTCACTAACTTGCATGACAGCTTGGTGCATTTGTGGATCAAACTGAACACCTTCTGCTTCAACTTCCTCAATTCCATGTTCCTCTAATGCTTGCTTAAATTGGTTATATACCATTTCCATTCCTTCAGCAAATGAATTCGTGCTTTCATCATTAACTTCTACTTGAAAAGCACGTTCAAAGTTATCGAGAACGGGAATTAAGTCGTTTGCAATGTCTTGAGATTTATACTTTAAGTCAGCTTCTTTCTCTTTCTTTGTACGACGGCGGAAGTTATCGAAATCTGCTTGAAGTCTTGCTAACTTATCTTGCAAAGCTTCTTTCTCTTGCTTGATCTCTTCAATTTCAGAAAGTTGTTCAGCTTCTTCGCCTTCAACCTCATCTGAATGTTGCTCGACCGCCTCATCATTAACAGAGTCTGACTCTTGCTCCGTATATTCGTCATTTACTACTTCTTCTGTTAAATCTTCATGACCTTTGTTTTGTTCATTCATTACTGTCACCCCCTACTCATACGTTTCTTTCACCAATTGTTAAATATATCATTTAAATTGTTAAAACAAAACCCTGACGCTAAATAAACTTGGCAAATTTGTAGAAATTCGCCAAGTCATTAGCAAAGGTTCACAAACCTAGAAACATTGTTCCCTCATTTTTAATCATTAAACCATCTATAAAGTGATTGGCTCATATGATTAGACCATAAATCTAACAATGACACAGCTTTAGCATATTCCATTCGTGTTGGCCCAAGTAATGCAATGGTACCTATTTGGTTTTCGCCTAAAGTATAGGTCGCTGTGATGAGTGTACAATTGTTCATCACTTCCATTTCATTTTCATGACCGATTGAGATTTTCAATCCTTCTTGGTTAGTTTTTAAGATCGGGGCGATTTGGTCTTCGCTCTCCATCACATTAAATAAAGAGCGTGCCTTTTCAATATCATTGAATTCTGGTTGCATTAAAATGTTCGATTTTCCACTGACATATAAACTAGTCGTTTGATGGTTAAACAAAGCTTTCTGAATTAAGTCATAAGATTTTTGGAAGTTAGAAGTATATCGATTAATTAAGTCTATAACTTCACTTTCAATCATTCGATCTAAATAAACAATTGGTACACCAACTAACTTCTCATTTAATATATTGACAACCTTTTCTAAATCGGAGTGATCAATTTCTGATGGAACAGCAAAAGAGCGGTGTTCCACATGACCTGTATCCGTTACTAAGATCGCAATAGCTGACTGTTTGTTAATGGGAACAATTTGCAATTGCTTAAGCTTTGTTTCATACACCTCTGGCCCAAGTACTAACGTTGTATACTGAGTTAGTTCTGATAAGATATGAGCAGAGTTTTGCATCACTTTTTCCATCTCAATCATTCGATCATCAAATTGAGATTGAACTAGACGCACTTCATCACTTGATAACTGTAGTGGCGACATCATATGATCAACATAAAAGCGATATCCTTTTTCTGATGGAATACGACCTGATGAACTATGTGTCTTCGATAGAAAACCTTCATCCTCCAAATCGGCCATTTCATTGCGAATGGTAGCTGGGCTGAATGCAACATCTTCTCTTTTCGCAATGTTTCGCGAACCAATTGGCTGTGCTGTCTCAATAAATTCATCAATAATAACTTTTAAAATCAATGCTTGACGTTCTGTAAGCATATGCATCACCCCTGTTAGCACTCACCTTCAACGAGTGCTAATTCTATTTATAAATTATCAAAATCATGAATGACTGTCAATTGGAAACTTCTTATCCCAAACATCATCACTTATAAGAAATGAGGCAAAAACATCATTACCGAACAACATACCGTCACGAGTCATTGAAATCGTATCTCCTTTCTGTACGATCCACCCTTTATTAACTAAATAATCAATCTCATTTTGATAAAGATCAAAGAAAGAAAAATCATATCGTTCTTTAAAATGATAATCCGACACACCAGACTTCCTACGTAATCCTAAAAACATCTCTTCTTCTACTTGTTCTTTTAATGTGACTTTCTCTGAATGTAATACAGGTTTTATACCTTGTTTAATTTGATCTTCATAATGATTGACTGGCCTTAAATTGACATAACGCTCGCCATTTAAGTACCCATGTGCACCTGCACCAAAAGCATAATATGGTACATTATCCCAATATGATAAATTGTGTTTACTCTCATAACCTGGCTTTGAAAAATTACTTATTTCATAATGCTGCAACCCTTGTTCTTCCATAAGGTTAGCTAAAGAATGAAACATTTGTGCTTCAACTTCTTCTGGCGGTTTTGATAGTTTACCTTTCTGATATCGCATATAAAAAACGGTTTTAGGTTCAATTTGTAGTGCATATGAAGAATAGTGTGGTAAATCAAAAGATAAAGCTTTCTTCAGCGTTGTTTCAAAATGTTCCAACGTTTGACTCGGTAAGGCATAAATAAAGTCCATACTAATGTTAGTTAAACCGTACTGTTGTAACAGTTTTACCGAGCGTTCGACATCATCTACGGTATGAATTCGATTCATTTCTTTTAAGTAATCATTATCTAAAACTTGGACTCCTAATGAAACACGATTAATTCCGTATTGAGCCATCAACTTCACATGACCTTCATGAAACTCCCCTGGGTTTGCTTCAATAGTGAATTCTTCAACTTCTTCAATGTTAAAATAGTTCCAAATGGTTCGGAATAGCTTCTCTAGTTGATTCTCGTTCAAACTAGTTGGCGTCCCTCCACCGATATAGATCGTCCTAACCGAAACAGGTTCTTCTTTTATATACATACTTATTTCTTTATTTAAAGAGTCCAAGTACGAATCAGCAATCCCTTCATGATAATACATCTTCGCAAAATCACAGTAATGACATATTTCATGACAAAATGGGATGTGTATATAAACAGCTTGTACACTCATATAATCCCTTCTCTCACTAAAATCATTCTTTTAAACAGATAAAAGGGCAGACCTTAATCGGCCGGCCCTTTTTAAATTAATTTTGGTCATCATCCATCTCTAATACTGACATAAAGGCTTCTTGCGGCACTTCAACTTTTCCTACCATCTTCATACGTTGCTTACCTTCTTTTTGCTTCTCTAACAACTTACGTTTACGAGAAATGTCACCACCGTAACATTTCGATAGAACGTTTTTACGCATAGCCTTAATAGTCGTACGAGCGATAATTTTATTTCCAATCGCTGCTTGAACAGGTACTTCAAACTGCTGTCTTGGAATTAATTTCTTTAGTTTTTCTGCTATTTGCTTTCCTCTATGATAAGCAAAGTCTCGGTGCACAATAAATGATAACGCATCAATCGTTTCACCATTTAATAGAATATCCATTTTAACTAAGTCAGAAGGTTTATAACCACTAAGCTCATAGTCAAAGGATGCATACCCTTTAGTTTGTGATTTCAAACGATCAAAGAAGTCATATACAATCTCTGATAATGGAATATCATATACAATGTTTACACGATTTTCATCCATATACTGCATGTCAGAATACTCGCCACGCTTTTTCTGACAGATTTCCATAACAGCTCCGACATAATCGTTTGGAACCATAACAGATGCTGTTACAAATGGTTCGCGGACTTCTTTTATTTGCTGAGTTTCTGGCATAAGCGATGGATTTTCAATTTCAATTACTTCCCCATCACTCATCTCTACTTCATAAATTACACTTGGTGCTGTCGTAATTAATTGAATATCAAATTCACGTTCAATACGCTCTTGAATAATTTCCATGTGTAATAATCCTAAAAATCCACAACGGAAACCAAACCCTAAAGCTTGAGATGTTTCAGCTTCATATTGTAAAGAAGAATCATTTAATTCAAGACGTTCTAACGCATCACGTAAATCGTTATAATCATCAGCACTCACAGGGAATAGTCCACAATAAACCATAGGATTTAGGCGACGATAACCTGGTAATGGTTCATCGGCTGGATTTTTAGCTAACGTAATTGTATCACCGACACGAGTATCTTTAACATTTTTAATAGATGCTGTTAAAAAGCCAACATCACCAACGGACAGCTCTTTCTTTTTTACTGGGTTAGGTGTAAAGACGCCCAACTCATTAATTTCAAACTCTTTATCTGTTTGCATCAGCTTAATTTTATCGCCAATTTTAAGAGAACCTTCTTTAATACACGTATAAGCTATGACACCACGGTAAGAGTCATACAATGAATCAAAGATCAACGCTTTCGTCGGGTCTTCTTCTTTACCATCAGGTGCTGGGATGTCTGTGACGATACGTTCCATAATTTCATCAATCCCTTTACCATCTTTAGCTGACGCTAAAATGGCTTCATCACCATCAATACCAATGACGTCTTCGATTTCTTGTTTAACTCGATCCACATCAGCACTTGGTAGATCAATCTTATTAATTACTGGAATAATTTCTAAATCATTATCAAGCGCTAAATAGACGTTCGCTAGTGTTTGAGCTTCAATTCCCTGAGCAGCGTCTACGACTAAAATCGCACCTTCACAAGCAGCTAAGCTACGCGATACTTCATATGTAAAGTCGACGTGGCCTGGGGTATCAATTAAATGAAAGATATAATCTTCCCCATCACTTGCTTCGTACTCAAGCTGCACAGAATTTAGTTTAATAGTAATTCCACGTTCACGTTCTAAATCCATCGCATCTAAGTACTGATCTTTCATTTCTCGGTCTGTTAATGCTTTCGTTTTTTCTAGTATTCGATCCGCTAAAGTCGACTTTCCATGGTCGATATGAGCTATAATCGAGAAATTTCGAATGTTTTTTTGTCTTTGATTAGTCAAAATTCACCACTCCTGTCACGTCCATTCGCTAGCTCGATTATAGCAATACCGAGCGCTTTATTCAATTATAGTTACATCGATTTATTAAATATCTATCATAAACCAAAGGTCGCCGCTAACCTATGGAAGATATGAAATAGAAAGGTAAAGATATTTTTTACATAAGTTTCAATTAGTGAAGCAACCGAGTATAGACTCGTTTGGCTCTCACTAACTTCTTGGTCTTGAATAATCCGCTCATGCCTTTCTGAGAAGGAATCTGTTTCTTGCTCTTCCAATTGTTCTTCTTGTTGAATAACTGCAACTTGATCATCTGTTTGGCCAAATTCTACACCCAACTGAAAAATGATAAATATAACAACTGCCCACCCGATTAACCTCATAAGTTCGAACTCCTTTCTTATTCAGACTCTTGACTTTGTTTATTTTGATAAAAATCTGCAAATACTTCTGCAAACATTTCAAGACTGCGATTTAACTCATCAAAGTTATTATCAACTCCACCTACTTCAAGTAATATCTTGTTGTCGGATAAATCTTGGTTAAAGACACCATTTGTACCTGAGCCTTGACTTACTTGAACACCTCTGCTTAACGTCGGGTAATGCTCTTCAAGCATTTGATGAAGCTCAGCAGCAAACTCTAAATTCGCTTCATAATCTTCTTGATCTCCACCAACTACAAACATTAACTTAGCTACAGATTCACCATCTATTGTTGTAGTTGTAATATGATGTGGTTGTCCATCTCTATGAATATCTATGAAATACTCAATGTCATCATTTTCTTCCATCGTCTCTTTCAACACATTTCTTGCTACATTGTAAGATTCTCCATAAGGGAGATCTTCTTGCTGAAGAACTTGATAATGGTCTGTTTGATCGACGTGAGATTCGATACCATATTCATTTAACATCGTTTGCAAGTTCAAACTTAGATCAACAACGTTATCTGTATGATTAAAGGCTTCATGTGCACTTGTTCCTTCCTCCATATAAGGGAGGAACCCTTCTCGGTTATGGGCATTATAAATAAAGACTGATTGATTTTCGTAATCGTCTACCTCACGTTCTTCTGTAGTATCAACTTCATCCTCTGACTCAAAAATATACTCAGGTGGTTCTGACTCAATAGATGTTGTAAAGTAATTTGTCCCACTTCCGGCAATGACAATTGTGCTATCTTGACCAGGAAAATTCGGCAATTCATGGCCAAATAACATTCTTAAATCTTGATAAGGTAGATCCGTAATTGCTGGAAAGATGACACTTGAGAATGTAATCGGTTCTTCTTGTTGATCTAATACCCCTGACATAATAGGTTGGTCGACTGTCATTAAATATGAAAAAGAAGCACCATCGATTTCATTCATCCAACCTTGAAGAATGTTTGATGGTGCCTCTGAGAAGTTCTTGGAGAATAAAGGAATTAACATCCATACACATAGAAATAAAATAATAAACATGACGTATGGGTTTCGTTTTATTTGGCTAACTTTGGTTCGGTTAAAATTCAGTTTTTTCATGACCTTCTCAACCCTTCTATTAAAGTTCTATTAAAACTTTATTCAGTAAGTTGAAAAGGTAGAACCAATTAAGTTATAAAATCTCGTGCATTTTCTTGTTTAATATGGGAATGTAAACCTTGGTTAACGCCAGAAGCAACAAGTTTACTCATATGATCTATCACATCATCAACTTCTTTAGGCGTTACCATCAAATTATGACCTATTGGACTTAATACTTCACGAATGAGCTGTCTTTTTTCATCTTCTGAAAGTGACCCGACGACACCTAAGTATTTTTCTTTTGATTCCTCATCTGGTAAATCTGCATCTGTCAGTTCGACCCGTTCACCAAATGTCATACCAGCAGGCGTTAGCGCTTTACTCGCTTGATCACCATCTCGCATTTCTCTACCAAAGTGTTTTAAAATATAATCAATCGTATCGGCTGTTATCGTAACGGCATCGACTACTGTCGGGATACCAATAGAGAAAACAGGTACTTCTAACGTTTTTTCACTAACTTCTTTACGATCATTACCTACACCAGAACCTGGATGAATTCCTGTGTCTGATAATTGAACAGTCGTATTAACGCGATCAACAGATCTAGCTGCTAAAGCATCAATGACGATAATAAAATCAGGGTTTGTTTCTTTAACTGCACCAAAAATTAAATCACTCGTTTCAATTCCTGTAAGTCCCATAACGCCAGGTGTGAAAGCTGATACAGGTCTAAATCCTTTTTCTACTGTTTCCGGTTGTAGCTTGAATAAATGTTGAGTAATATACGCTTTTTTCAAAGCTTGTGGACCTAACGCATCAGGTGTTACATAATCATTGCCTAACCCGACAACTAAACAACTCGCATCAGGGTGAATATCATGCATCTTAATTAACCTTTCAATTTCCGCACCTAAAATCGTGGCCATTTTCTTTTCGAACTTATAATCGAGATTTCTTAATTTTTGTGACTCGATGGTAATGTAGTGCCCAGCACTTTTACCAACACGTTCACTACCTTCTTCATCAATTTTCACTCTCGTCAACTTAACATCTTCTTCTTGGTATTCCTTTATTATAATGCCATCTAGTTCTTCTTTTTTATCAGGGTTTCTTTCTATAAACATTTCCCTTGCTTCTACCGCTAAGTCAGTACGTGGTCCAACAAATTTTTCTGTCATTTTCATACCTCCTATCTAAAAATAGCGTTTCCAATATGTCATAATTTAAACGACAAGTGAGGCTTCTTGACACCAAACTATTGAAAACTAGTCAGTGCTTTGATAAAATGACTTTTGTCCAAGATAGAAACGAACTATTGAAAAGGACAGATTCATCAGGAGGTGAAAGGAAATGGCAAATAACCCACAAGCGGTAAAACGTATTCGTGTAAACCAAGATAAGCGTGAACGTAACCAAATCGTACGTTCAGACATGCGTAGTGCTGTTAAGAGTGTTGAAACAGCAGTTAAGCAAAACGATGTTTCTTCTGCTCAAGATCTTCTAAAAACAGCAGAAAGCAAAATCGACAAAGCTGTTCAACGTGGCATTCTTCATAAAAATAACGGTGACCGTAAGAAGAGTAGCTTAGCAGCTAAAGTTAACAAAATTGCTAACTAATTTTATTCAATGAAAAAGGCTGTCCCAACAAAGTCATGTAATTGACTTATGGGAACAGCCTTTTTTTATAAAATTACCTCGTTGAAGCCGTGTTTAATTGAGCTGAGATCACTTTTAAATACATTTCTAATGCTAACCACTTGTCCATTTGGCCTGTTTTTAACTTCTCATCAGTGTTAGAACCTTCGATCATAATTTGCTTCAATGCATTTTCTGAGAAAAATCGCTCTCGTTTAGAAGCCATTTTCACAGCATAAGGA
>NZ_AKIF01000047.1 GCF_000269905.1 Alkalibacillus haloalkaliphilus C5 | reverse complement strand
AAAGAGGCTGAGACGATCATAACAGATGATAAGATTACCCGATCTGATTTTGCGGAGCTTCACGACCGAATAAGTCGGGGCTATGATGCACTCATTAATATCGAACGCGACTTTGATATTGAACTTACAGAAGAGCAAGAGACTGAGTTTAACAACTTAAAAGACTATTTTAGAATAGCTGAATCAAAACTCCAAGAACCACTCTACAACGCAAAGATGTTTTCAACGAAAGGCTCTATTGATAGCCAAATACTCGGCATGACTAACACTTACTTTAATCTATTGAACCAGCTTGAAAGGTTTTTAGAGACGGTGAGTTAAGTGGGGCAAGGAGGAGTGATCGTAGATGAACATTCGAGAGATACATTTAAATGACGCAAAAGACTTATCCTCACTCATACAACAAGTCGACGAATCTTCCGAGTATATGTTGTGGGAGCCCGGTGAGCGAAAAATTAGTCAAGACCATCAAGAAAAGATGATTGAAAGTTTCCTAGAAAAGACAAACTCTACGATTCTTGTTGCGGAAGTTGACGATGAACTCGTTGGTTACCTGCTTGCTATGGGTGGAAATGCGAGAAGGAATAAACACTCTGCATACATCGTTCTAGGCGTGCTGCAAGGTTATAGAGGGCATGGAATTGGGACTGGCCTTATAAGTGAATTAGAGCGTTGGGCTACTAAGGGCGAGATCCATCGATTAGAGTTAACCACAGTTGTTAGTAATGAAGCTGGTGTATCCTTGTATAAGAAGATGGGATTTGAGATTGAAGGCACGAAAAAGAGATTCGTTGTTTATTGATGGAGCATATGTGGATGAGTATTATATGTCTAAGCTTATGTAAAAAACGCCCCGAAATTTTATTCGAGGCGTTTTGATTATTCAGATGTTATTCGAATAAAATAACCATCAGGGTCAGCTATTTTAAACCCTCTTCATTCCCCACGGATAAGTTTCAACCTCTTCCTCAATCAAAAGGTCATGATCCAAACAGCGTTGATAGACTTCTTCCAATCGGTCAACAACGACTATTAACTCAAAGCCATTCCCTTTAACGTCGCTTTTGGCTCGACTGTTAAAATAATGATCGTCGCTCAAGACAGCTTCAGAAGTGATTAATAGTGAGAAGCAGTCGTAATTGAACCTGAGACATTGCTCGTTCCTACCAAAAAGTTCTAAACCGACAATGTCTTGATAAAATGTTAGTGACTTCTTAATATCTTTTGCATACAACTCCACTCGAAACAGAACGCTCATTTTTTCACCCTCTAAAGTTACTTAAATATCTTTTGCGGCAAGTAAGCTGATACTAAATAGTTCGGTACGTCGACGATCTCGCTAATCTTTAAATCGACCGCAACACTTGATAACGCATAAGCTTCTTGGTCACTTAAACCATACGTTTCACTTAAATGCTCGATCATGTATTCAACCGCTTTTTTTGACGCGACCATGAGATCATCACTATGGCCTGTCGTCACGTAATAACCTTGTTCATCTAGCCCAGTTGTCAGTGGACCTGGTGTAATGAAGCGTGGCTCTTGAATTGTTTTTCCTTTGTGCAGTTTAAATTTTAATTGGATTTCCATCGGTGCTTCGATTGCTGTTCCGCATACTTCTCCGTCACCTTGTGCAGCATGTGTATCACCGACTGAAAATAGTGCACCTTCTACCCAAACTGGTAAGAGTAGACGCGTCCCTTTCGTTAAATGGCGAATGTCCATGTTGCCGCCGTTCTCCCGTGGAGGTACGACGCTATGCTCACCCGCTTCAGGCAGGGCAACGCCAATCGTCCCAGGAAAGGGTTTCGTTGGGACCTCAATGCCATCAGCGAACTCTGCGATGTTTTGGTTATTTAAATCCCATACTTTTAAGTAAGGATCTTCAAACTGTTCATTGAGCAGGCCGAAACCTGGAATAATCGCAGTCCATCCCCAACTCATCGTACCGAAATGTTCAATCTCAACCTCTAACGTATCACCTGGCTCAGCCCCTTCTACGTAAACAGGACCAGTCACAGGATTTACTTTACTAAAATCTAAGTTTGGGACATCTTGTGAAGTTGACTTTGGGGACAACTACCCACCTGATGCATCATGCACTTCGAAATTCACACTCACACCCGGCTTGACCGACATGACTGGCTCTAGGCTGTTGTCCCACACTGTATGGTGGCAATGTTTATGAATGGTATGGTTTCCATGCTTCATCGAATCACTCCTTTATTAGAATAATACCATAAAGCAATTTGAATTTTTAGTAAATAGGGATTTGGAAATCTATTAAGTTTGGTTGAGGATTTGGCGTTTGGGTGGGGGATTTTGGCGTTCGCGGATTTTTTCTGGCGCTCGCTCAATTTTTTGGCGTTCTCACACCCGATTTTGGCGTTCACTCACGTAAATTTATCGGCGCTCGCATAACTTTTATCGGCGCTCACGGGATTTTATCAGCGCTCGCATAACTTTTATCGGCGTTCGAACAAATTTATCAGCGCTCACAAGAAGTTTATCAGCGTTCACACAAATTTATCAGCGCTCATACCGAATCTACTCAATCATATTATTTGTTTAAAATAATAATTCAACCTTACAATAGACATATAGCCAACTTTATAAAGAGGTGATCTTGATGAAAGCAATCGTCATTAATGAATATGGTAGAAAAGAACAATTACAAGAACAAGAGGTCACGAAGCCCACTCCAGGTGATGGCCAAGTGTTAGTGAAGCAGCATGCCACTTCGATTAATCCAATCGATTGGAAGTTACGTGAAGGGTATTTAAAAGAGATGGTACCTATGGAGTTCCCGCTTATTTTAGGTTGGGATTCTGCTGGTGTTGTTGAAGAAGTCGGTGAAGGTGTAACAGATTTTAAAGTAGGCGATCGTGTATTCACTCGCCCGCAGTTAACGAATCGCGGCACTTACGCTGAATACATCGTAACGGAAGCTGACATTTTAGCACATATTCCTGAAAATATTAGCTTTAACGAAGCCGCTTCAGTACCGCTAACGGCGTTAACAGCTTGGCAATGTCTGTTTGATTTTGCCGATCTTCAAGAAGGACAAAAAGTGTTAGTTCACGCTGGTGCTGGTGGTGTTGGCGTGATGGCGATTCAATTAGCGAAAAATGCTGGTGCTTACGTTGCAACGACAGCAAGCACAAAGAATGTGGAGTTTTTACAGTCACTAGGTGCTGATGAGGTCATTGATTATAAGAAGGAAAACTTTTATGACGTGTTAGAAGATTATGATGTCGTGCTTGATGCATTAGGTGGCGACATCCAAGAGAGAAGCTTCGACGTGTTGAAAGATGGCGGCACGTTAGTATCGATCGCTCAACCGCCTAGTGAGGAAAAAGGTCAGGAGCACAACGTTAAAGTGGGATTCGTCTTTATCGAGCCAGATGGTGACCAAATGCGTAAGCTCGCTCAACTAATGGAAGACGGAAAGCTTAAACCAATTATTGGTCACACGTTCCCGTTTTCAGAACAAGGGCTAAAAGAAGCACACGAACTAAGCGAAACGCACCATGCTAAAGGGAAAATTGTTATTGAGATTGGATAATCAAAAGGGGAAAAATCCAGCCGTGATGGCTGGATTTTTTCAACTTACCGAACTTCATTAATAATTAAGCGAAATTATAAATAATTAGGCGAAATCCATATTTTTCAGGCGAACGCCTAATTAATTGAGCGTTCGCTTAATTCCATGCACACTCAGAAAAAAGGTCCAGCGCTAAGCTGGACCTTCCTTATAAGTTTCATGATTTGGTAAACTGCTCTTCTTCTGTCGACCCAGTCAATGCTGTTGTAGACGAAGTTCCACCTGAGATGACTTGTGCGACTTCGTCAAAGTAACCTGTACCGACTTCGCGTTGGTGGCGAGTTGCGGTGTAGCCGTATTGTTCTGCAGCGAATTCTTCTTGTTGTAGCTCTGAGTAAGCTTTCATACCTTCATCTTTATACTTACGCGCAAGGTCGAACATGCTGTTGTTTAGCGCGTGGAATCCAGCTAATGTGACGAATTGGAATTTGTAACCCATCTTACCAAGCTCTTTTTGGAAGTTGGCGATCTCTTCGTCATTGAGCTTTTTCTTCCAATTAAATGAAGGTGAACAGTTGTAAGCGAGTAGTTTATTCGGGTATTTCTCATGGATGGCATCCGCAAAACGCTTCGCCTCTTCTAAATCAGGCTCGGCAGTCTCACACCATAACAGGTCTGCATATGGCGCGTAAGCTAAACCTCTTGAAATTGCTTGATCAATGCCTGGCTTCGTACGATAGAAACCTTCCACTGTTCTTTCACCTGTTAAGAACGGCTCATCATAAGGGTCAACGTCACTTGTAATTAAGTCTGCAGCATTCGCATCCGTACGTGCGATAATAACTGTTGGTGTGCCCATCACATCTGCTGCTAGACGTGCTGAGACTAAGTTGCGAACCGCATTCTGTGTCGGCAACAACACTTTACCGCCTAAGTGACCACATTTCTTTTCTGAAGAAAGCTGATCTTCAAAGTGTACAGCGGAAGCACCTGATTCAATCATACCTTTCATCAGTTCAAATACATTCAGCTGACCACCAAAACCAGCTTCTGCATCCGCTACAATTGGCGCAAACCAGTCAATTGAATCATCACCTTCTGCATGATGAATTTGATCTGCACGTTGAAGCGCTTGGTTAATACGCTTTACGACATTCGGCACACTGTTTGCTGGATACAAGCTTTGGTCTGGATACATTTGACCCGATAAGTTCGCATCAGCTGAGACTGCCAACCACTTAAATAGATCGCTTTAAGTCCTGCTTTAACTTGTTGAACGGCCTGATTACCTGTAAGCGCGCCTAAAGCATTAATGTAATCTTCTTCATTAATGAGCTTCCACAACTTTTCTGATCCACGTTTTGCTAAAGTGTGTTCAATATCAAGGCTTCCTTTCAGCTTCACGACTTCTTCTGCTGAGTATGGACGCTCAACACCTACCCATCTTAAGTTCTCTTGCCAATCTTTCTTAATTTGTTCTACTCGATTATCCGTCATGTTTGACGCCTCCTTTTAAAATATACTCATAAGCTGGAATAGTTAAAAATTCAACAAAGCGTTCATCCTTAATTAAATTTAAGAAAATGTCCGTGGCTTCTGGCTCTTCATTTCGTAACTGTTCTGGAACTAAACTTTCAACAAACTGAGCTGTAATTTTCTCACCGTCTCGAAGCTTTCCTTCAGGGTGATTAATCCACTGCCACACTTGCGCTCGCGAAATCTCTGCTGTTGCCGCATCTTCCATTAAATGATTTAACGGCTCAGCACCACGACCTTTCAACCAAGCAGCGATATACTGAATGCCAACTGTAATGTTCGTCATTAAGCCATCTAACGTAATGTCGCCTTCTGGGAAATCAAGCAGATCGTCGCGTGACACATCGACATCCTCACGTTTCACATAAATTTGATTCGGCGTTTCCATATGCTTATCGAAAACTTCCTTCGCCAGTGGCACCATCGCTGGGTGCGCCACCCACGTGCCGTCGTGACCATCCTGAACTTCACGCAATTTATCAGCTTGCACTTTGTTAAAAGCCGCTTCATTTTTCGTATCGTCACCTTTAACTGGAATTTGTGCCGCCATGCCACCAATCGCAGGTGCTTGGCGCTTATGACACGTTTGAATCGTAAGTAGTGAATATGCTCGCATGAACGGTACTTCCATCGTGACATCGACTCGATCTGGCAAAAGAACGCTCTCATGATTTTGGAAATTTTTAATCGCACTAAAAATGTAATCCCAACGCCCGCAATTTAACCCCGCTGAATGCTCACGCAACTCATACAAAATTTCATCCATTTCAAAAGCTGCTGTAAGCGTCTCGATTAAGACTGTCGCCTTAACTGTGCCTTTAGGAATTCCAAGGTACCCTTGAGCGAAAACAAACACATCGTTCCAAAGTTTCGCCTCAAGATGATTTTCTAACTTCGGTAAATAAAAGTATGGGCCAGAGCCACGACTGATCAACTCACTAGCGTTGTGGAAGAAATATAGTCCAAAATCAAATAAACTACCTGACATTGGCTTACCGTCCACTTCGACATGCGCTTCATTCAAGTGCCAACCACGAGGTCTGACGATCAAAACAGCTGGGTCATCAGTTAATTGATAGTGCTTGCCGTTATCTCCCGTAAAGTCAATTTCACGACGAATTGCATCTTTTAAATTAACTTGGCCGTTCATGACATTTTCCCATGTAGGTGCTGTCGCATCTTCAAAGTCAGCCATAAACGTCTTTGCCCCTGAATTCAAGGCGTTTATAACCATTTTCCGATCAACCGGACCTGTAATTTCTACGCGTCGGTCTTGTAAGTCTTCAGGAATCGGATTGACCGTCCAGTCGCCTTGGCGAATTTCATCTGTATCACACAAAAAGTTAAGCGACTGCCCTTCGTTCAACTGTTTTTGCCTTTCCTTTCTTAAGCCCAATAAATTTTGCCTTCGCTCATCAAAATGACGGTGTAACTTCACTAGAAATTCAACCGCTTCTTCTGTTAAAATTTCTTCAATCCGATCAACTCGATCGCCCCTTACGTCAAAACCATCTACTTTTGTAACCAAAACGAGAAGCCTCCCTTTTCCTCTGTATTAACACAACTCATAAAATTAATTCTTGTTATATAACAGTAACTCCAAAAAAATTACTCATCTTTTTTAGATAAGCAGTAAGCACACTCTAACGAATAACTTCTTTCATCCACTTGCTTTCCACACTCTGGGCAATAAGGTCTGTTCACGTTTCACCCCTCCTTATGTATAACAGTTTATTCATTTGTTGTACTGTTATAAAACAGTTTATGTGATTATTTTAAAAATTGCAACACTTTTTCGGAATTTTTTGGTAGAAATTAAAAAGCTACACCTTTTAAGGCGTAGCTACAAATTCTTTCAACGGGCTGATGACGTTCTTCGCATCTTCATAGCCCAAATTATATAAGGCTGTTAACTTTTCTTTATTACGTTCTACACGTCCAACTTTCATCTCTTCAGAAGGACTGATTACCAATACATTTCCTTTTTTTTCTTCATCAAAAATGTATTGCAACGTGTCATTGTACACTTCATGACGCCTATCTAATGCCTTGAGCAATCCAGGATAATCCCGATACTTTCGACGTATATACCAACTAAATGATTGCGGCTTCTTATAATAACCTCGAGCTTTTGTTAGAACAACGACATTCTTTTTATTACCATCGCGCTCTGACTGTCGCACAGGAATCGGATCTGCAATTCCACCATCCATAAGTGGTCGACCTTCATACTCCACAACAGGCGCCACTAACGGAAGCGAGCTTGATGCGCGAAGCAACGTCACCATATCATCAGCATAATCTGATTTGTTATAGTACAGCGCTTCACCTGTCATACAATCTGTCACACCAGCAACGAAATTCTCTTCAGCTTTATTAAACGTCCCATAATCAAACGGAGCAAGCTGATTCGGAAGCGTATCAAAGAGAAAGTCCATCCCAAACAACTGACGCTTCTTAATATAATTTCGAAGTGACAAATAATCTGGATGCTCTACAAAGTCGATATTCACTTGACGATTACGATCCATTTGACGCGCAATATACGAAGAGCCGTTACACGCCCCAGCGGAGACTCCAATCGTATAAGGAATATATAAATCATGTTCCATCATATAACGTAGCACGCCAGCAGTATACACTCCACGACTGCCGCCACCTTCTAAAACTAAACCTGTCTTCTTCATCAAATCCCTCATTCTGTTTATGCGTATATATTATTTTATCACTATAAGAATTCAATCAAAACTGTAGTACTCAGCTTGTATCGTTCATAAAAATCTTTAAATGGACATACTGTTCTTATTAAGGGGGGGATACAGCATGAAAAAAGGAATTACAGGCTTAACCATTATAGCTTTTCTTATGATTACACTATCAATCACACTCAACTCTCAAGAAACTGAAGAGACCGCCACAACAAGTATTAGCCAGGATGAAGCTCATCAGCAAGTTAATCAAATGATAGTCAATATAGGTAAACAACTGCAGAACTTTAAGGTTTTTGCAGAAGCTGGTGAAGATATTGTGTATGATTCTTCAGAGGGCATGACAATACCGACTACGATCAACCCATCTGAACAAAGGGATGTTAAGTTAGCCTACATAATTAACGAAATGGTTACCGACATTTTTAATGATCATGAAGAAATTCTTGAAGAATTGAACTTCTCAAAAGAGGTCCACATTCTAGATCAAAATGGGAATAAAATCGACTAGCATAACAAATGAGGTGCAATCTCCGCACCTCTTTTTACTTAGTACGTCTCAAACGAATCCGCTACGTCTATTAATTCTTCCACCGAATACTCATCACCTGTTGAAACCGAAACTTGATACGTTAACTCATCTTCATCCCACACTAAAACTTGTAAGGACTCATCATAGAAATACTGCGCTTCTTTTCCATCACTCAACGAGACCTGCTCTTCAGTTAAATCTTGTGTATCTTCTTCATCTCCCTCATTTTGAACACCGACAATGAGGTGATCTGCTTGAGAATCATTGCCTTGAAAGCCGACTATTAAGACATAACGATCGGTTGAAGCATCTGCACTTTCATCTTCTCCCATTTTTCTAATATATGTTTCTTCTACCTCAAACGGTAGTGACGTTGGCACTTTAAAATCAAACGGTGCCTCTTCATCATAGTATTCCTCTTCTTCTAACTCTCCTGCATAAGGATGAGAGTTGGTTGCCTCACTCCCGCAAGCACTAAGTACTAAGATCATTGTCATTAATAATAATTTCATCCAAAACATACACACCCTCCCCTATAAAATTATTTCTATATTAAATTATTTAAACCTTTATTTTTAGGAGTACATCTCTATCTAAATTATGTAAAGAGAACCCTTGCATTTGGCAAGAGTTCACTTATTAGGGGGGGTAACTATGAATTTATATCAAGTAGGAGGTTATGCGTTTAAGTCAACGTGTTTCCCTTTCACTAAATAAATAATTCCTTCAGCAATATTTGTTACATGATCTGCTGCACGTTCAAGGTATCGACTGATGAATGCTAATTGGGTAATAGCTGTAATTTCATTAGGGTGTTGAGTCATATACATTAACAACTTTTCAATGGAATCTCCATGTTGGTGATCCACCTGGTCATCTATACGGCCAATTTCAAAAGCTTTTTCCACATCTTCTTTTATATAAGCCTCTTCCACAAGGTCAATCATTTTCTCAACGACTGATGCGTTTGTAAGTATTTGTTGCTTTTCTTCTTCAGGAAGTTGATCATTCTCAATTCGTTCGACTGATTTTGCGATGTTTACAGCCAGGTCACCTATTCGTTCAATGTCGTTAGTCACCTTTAATGTAATCACTAAACGGCGTAAATCCTTAGCAACAGGTTGTTCCTTAGCTATAAGCCATACCGCCTGATCGTTAATATCATCTTCTATAGCATTAATTTCTTTATCTCCATTTATCACTTCTTGTGCTTGTTGCACATTTTGTTGTTCCAATGCGATTAGAGACTTTGATAAAGAGGCTTTCACAGTTTCACTCATTTTTAAAACTTGCTCTTTTAACACCTGTAATTTATCTTCAAAATTTTCCCTTACCATAGCACAAACTCCTCTCTAGGTTAATTTTTAACCGAAACGGCCCGTGATATAATCTTCCGTTCTTTGGTCGGATGGGTTTGAAAATAATTTTTCAGTTTCATCAAACTCAACGACTTCACCGTTTAAGAAAAAGGCAGTTTGATCTGAAATACGAGCGGCTTGTTGCATGTTGTGTGTCACAATAACAATACTGTAGTCCTCTTTTAATTTTTGAACAAGCTCTTCTACTTTTAATGTTGAGATCGGATCAAGCGCTGATGTTGGTTCATCCATTAAAAGAACATCTGGTTCGATGGCCAGTGTACGAGCAATGCAAAGGCGTTGTTGCTGTCCACCTGACAACCCATATGCATTTTCTTTTAAACGGTCTTTAACTTCATCCCAAATAAATGCATCACGTAAGCTTTTTTCAACAATCTCATCTAATACTTTTTTGTTACGAATACCGTGTATTTTTGGACCATAAGCGACATTTTCATAAATAGATTTAGGAAAAGGGTTTGGTTTCTGAAAAACCATTCCAACGCGTGTACGTAATTCTTCTACTCTAAAAGATTTTTCTAAAATACTCTTTTCATTGTACTTAATATCACCAGATGTTCGTACACTCGGTACCATCTCAACCATACGATTTAACGTTTTTATGAATGTTGATTTACCACAACCAGATGGTCCAATGATTGCAGTAACCTCTTTTTCATTTATAGAAAGATTAATATTTTTTAATGCGTGTGTGTCGCCGTACCATAAATTAAGATCGTCTGTATCAAAAACAATATTTTTGCTTGTATTAGGAATAGTTCGGTTTGAGGTTTCTGGTTTTTTAATCATTGTTAAACTCATAATTTTCACTCCTCAATTATAAACGTTGTTGAAACTTGTTACGGATTAACACCGCAACAGAATTTAAAATAAACAGAAGTAATAATAAAACAATAATAGTAGCAGCAGCTAAGTTTGCATATTCATCAACTAATGATGAATCAAGCGTCCAATAGTAAATTTGCATTGGTAAGGCAGTGAATTTATCGAAAATACCTCCTGGATGGGCCATAAGTAATGCCGGGATACCTATAACAGTTAGAGGTGCTGTCTCACCAATAGCCCGTGATAAAGCTAAAATAGAACCTGTCAATATCCCTGGTAAAGCTGCTGGCAATATAATTCGTCTAATTGTTTGCCATTTTGTTGCTCCCATCCCATATGAAGCCTCGCTTAAATGCTGAGGAACAGAACGGACAGCCTCTTGGGCGGCGACGATCACAATTGGTAAGATCAGTAGGGATAATGTTAAACCGCCCGCTAAAACAATATTACCGAAGTCCATCGCGCGAACAAAAACTGTTAATCCGAGTATTCCGTAAACAATTGATGGAACACCTGCTAAATTGGCAATATTGGTTTGGATAATGGATTGAATACTTCCTCTCTTTATATAAAGTTCTAAATATAAGGCCGTTCCAATTCCAATAATAACCGTTACTGGAATGACAACAGCCATAAGCCACAGGTACCGAGAATAGCCCCCATAATTCCAGCACGATTAGCATCTGTAGATAATTTACTAGTCAAGAAGTTAATATCAATAAAGCCTATTCCTTGAGTGATTACTCTTAATAACAGGACCGCTAAAACAATTAATCCAAAAGTCGTTGCAATAAAAAATATATATTTAAGGATGTTATTTTTAATAATCCGTGTATTCATCTTTTTTTGCACTTGATTGATATCCATATATTTCATGTTAGTATTCCTCCCTAAACTTACGAGAGACATAACGTGCTAATAAATTCATCAGTAATGTGAAAACAAATAGCGTCATAGCAACGGCATACAAACTAAAATAAATTGTTGATCCCGCAGGTGCGTCACCACCGGCTACTTCGACGATATATGCGGTCATTGTTTGCATGGATTCAGTAACATCAAACGTAAAGTTCTTTGAGCTTCCACTAGCGATTGTCACAATCATCGTCTCACCAATCGCACGGGAAATACCAAGAATAAAGGATGCAATAATTCCTGATAAAGCAGCTGGAATGACTACTTTAAATGTTGATTCTAAAGGTGTGGCCCCCAATGCAAATGCCCCTTCACGCATAGATTTAGGAACAGAAGACATAGCATCTTCTGATAAAGAAGCAACCATTGGAATAATCATAATTCCCATAACAATTCCAGGGCTTAAAATATTGGTCGCATCCACGTCAGGCCAAACTGAGCGAATGATTGGTGTAACAAAAGTGAAGGCAAAGAATCCATATACAACGGTTGGGATCCCTGCTAAAATTTCAAGCAGTGGCTTAAGTACACGCCTAACTCTATCAGATGCGTATTCACTTAAATAAACAGCTGCCATAAGTCCTATAGGGCCAGCGACTAACATTGCGATAATTGATGAAATCAATGTCCCATTGATTAATGGTAAAACGCCAAACTCAGGGTTTTGGCTTAATGGCCTAAGCACAGTACCTGTAAAGAAGTCCGTTATAGGCACGCGTTTAAAGAATTCAACTGTTTCACTAAACAAAGTATAAATAATACCAAATGTTGTCAAAATCGATACCATAGCAAATAGAAATAGAGTCATAGGTACAAGTTTTTCTTTAAACTTAGATAATATTTTTGTAGCTTTCTTCTTTTCAATCATCTCTCTGACAGAAACAGTACTTTTACGCGCTTCGCTGTTGGATGTCATGATAGATTCCTCCTTTCAGTAAAAAGCACTTGCTAGTTGGCAAGTCAGACATATACCGGCCAAGGGACTACTTACTCCCTTTAAAAGCATACTAAAGTGAGAACGAATAAGCCCTCACTCTAGTATAAATAGATATTATTCTAATTCTTTAAGTTCGCTTGTTAATTGTTCAGTTTCATCATCAGGAAGTGGTGCAAAACCAGTCTCCCCAGCAAAATTATTTATATTTTCCATTACCCAAATTGCATAATCTAGTACTTGGTCTTTTTCTTGTGCGTTATTCACATTTAAGTAAGTAAACACTGGACGTGTGAAGTTGGCATAATCTCCATCTTCAGCAATGGTTTCAAGTGATGGTGTAACTGGCCCATCACCAAAGTCAATCTCAACGGCTTTTACTTGATCTTTATTGTTATCATAATAACCAAACCCGAAGAAACCGATGGCGTTCTCATCTTCTGAGACTAGTGTGACTAATGTTGAGTATTCTTGTTGTAAATTGGTCTCGTCTACTAAATCTTGTTCTTCTAAAATAACTTCATAGAAAAACTCGTAAGTTCCATGGTTTTCATTTGGACCATAAGTTTGAATTTCTTCATCTGGCCAGTCTGAGTTTATATCTGACCAAGTTGTATATTCACCTAAAAAGATATCTATAACTTGTTCTTCAGTTAATTCAGTAGCAAAATCGTTTTCTGGGTTAATAACGATTGTTAAACCATCAAGTGCTACCTTTAGTTCTTTAACATCAATTCCTACTTCCTCAGCTTTTTCTATTTCTTCATCTTTAATTTCACGTGATGCATCGTTAAAGTCAGTACCGTTTTCAACTAAAAACTTCTCAAAGCCCGCGCTTGTTCCAGAACGGCTTACTTCAACTGAAACACCTTGTTGTTCGTTAATCATATATTCTTCAGCTAATCTAGCCATGAGCGGATAAACTGTCCCAGACCCATCAATAACAACACTACCTTCAAGGTTTTTGTTAGTTGCTTCCTGATTGTTGTCGTTTTGATCAGCCGCTTCAGCGTCTGTTTCTCCTTCAGACCCACAGGCTACCAACACAACAAGTAATAAAGTTAAGATTGATAGAATAAAAAGCTTTGACATTTTTCTCATTTTGATTATCCCCCTTAGGAATTCTCTATTGATTAACTTACAAATTCATCATAAAGGGAGTTTGTCAAAAAGTCTGTAAAGTTGATGTAAAGATAAAGTTAAGAAATTGTAAATCCCTATTATGCCAGGGGTGAAGGGACATTTTTGCATTGAAATAAACTAATCAATTAAAGTAAAAAGATATTCTTCCACTTAATTTGGTAATTGTAGCGCAGATTTAAAGGAGGTACTCATAACCAATCGGTAGTAGAACAATAAAAACCGTTAAGGAATATGGAGTTATCCATCTAGATCAAGAAGGAAATAAAACCCTAAAGTAAAAAAGAGAGGCGCAGCTCAGCTCTGCACCTCTCTTTTTATTTAATACGCCTCAAACGACTCAGCAACTTCAACTAACTCTTCCACCGAATACCTTTCTTCGTTATCTACGTAAATAGCTATTTGATACATTAAACCGTCATCGTCCCAAACTAATATTTGTGACGCTCCATTATAGAAATACTTTGCGTCCCCTCCATCACTTAATGTCAGCTGTTCTTCATTTTGACCTTGTGTATTTTCAACACTTCCATGGTTATGAATCATCACAATTAAATGCTCTTCTTCAGGATCATCACCACGAAGAACGACATCAAACATATACCGATCAGATGAAACGATTTCGATTTCATCCTCACCCATTTCCAAAATGAAGATCTCATCTAACTCGAATGGAAGTGAGGTTGGCATTTTAAAACTATACGGAACTTCTTCATCGTACCCTTCAGCTTTCTCTAATTCTCCTGCATACGGGTGAGTACCTGTTGTCCCAACTCCACAAGCAGTCAGTAGCAAAAACACTGTCACAAGTAACAACTTTGACATTGTCGTTACACCCCCATGGTAAATAATATTCGTTATCAAATTTAGAAGAACCTTCATTTAAACCAGAAAAAAAGCCCTAAACATGACACACCGTTTAGAGCTTTCTAAATAGCTATTAACTTTCTACAAAGACATCTTCAACGTCCCAATCTAAAGCTTCAACCGCATAATTAATCGTCCGGTTCGTATCGTTGTCTGAGTAATCAAAAGGAACCGTTATCGATTGTTCATCGCTTGAAAACGTATAAGACAACACAGCATAATCTTCTTCATTAACTTCACGAGAAACTTCCGTTATGTCTTCCCAAGCAATACTTTCCTCAGAAAACGTCCAATACGTATTACTATGAACCCCTTGGTCGTCGAAATAGTGATAATGATAGATTGGTAGAATTAAAAGAACAATACTAACAACAAACAAAACTAAATGCACAACTGTTAAATGGTATTCTTTATCTTTTTTGTCATAATACATTTTCGTAAATAAAAACGAGAAAAGAATAAGAGCAATTAAAAGCATCGCGCCTCCAAAACCTAAGTAAGCCTCTTGTGGACGAATGAAAGACGTTTGATCATAAGAGAAAAACAATAAATCTTGAACTAACATAATGACTGGAACAGGAAGAATCACTGAACAAATAATTAAAATAAGACCCGTTGTGCTAATGTAAGGCAAATGTCATTAGAGTCGATGTTTTTCAAAAACTTCACATGAACCACTCCCTCTGCAACTATCTGTCTACTATTATTTCACCATAAAAATACCTGGTTGGCACTTTTTGTATAAGGGGGGATCAAATCACAGTGATTCAGAAAGCTTCTCCATAACATCCTTCATATCATCTATAACAACATCTGCTTGAGCTAGTTCTTCCTCTTTAGCAAAGTCAAACCGGCAACCAACAGAATATAACTCATTAGCCTTGGCAGCCTTAATATCTGATAAACGATCACCAACGACTACACCACTTTGAATGTTATACTTCGATACTATTTCACGAACCAAGTCAGCCTTATCTAGAGAAGTAATCTGTTCAATGCTGAAAACTTCAGTAACAAAACGATCTAGCTCATAAACCTCCACAATCGTATTCAAGTATTCTACTAATCCATTACTCGCGATAAATATGGAATACCCCTGTTCTTTTAAACGACTCAACGTCTCTACTACATTAGGGTATAACGCCCCATTGCCAGCTCTAATATTGACCAAAAGCTTATTCAGAAACATTTGATCAACTTCTTGCCTTATACTCTCTGATTGGTTCGGAAGTAACGCCTCCCATACTTTAGGCAATGGCACACCCATAATTGAACGGTATTGTTCTATTGGCGTGTCTCCTTCCCATAACCCTCGCAAGCGTAAGTCATTAAAAGTATCATCAAGTGCAAACTCTAGTATTTTGTCTGTTTGAAATAAAGTTCCGTCCATGTCGAAAATGATGTGTTTAGTGTTCATTAATAGTCTCCTTTTGTGCCTCGGCACTTTACTCATAGGTCGATATATTTGATCAATCTATTATGAGTTTTTTAAGAAAAGAACAGCCTTTAGTAAGGCTGTTCTACATAATTATTATTTGATTCCATATTAGTTCTTTTCAAAGATAACATACCATATTCCTTATGAAGGTCAGTAATTTTTTCCCTTAAGTACGAAAGTTGGGAAATATCAGTAATTACATTATGAACCTCTATCTTTTCAGCACCCTTATAATTATGTTTCATTAAGTTATTCCTTTCAAGATACTCTTGTTGTACATAAATCATCATAATGCTTTTTTGTAAGCAATATTCATAAGAGAATTTACTAAAATTAAAGTTTGTTTTTGTATTGTTAAACTCCATTTCCAAGCTACTCACACTATCAACTGTAGCTGGGAAACCACTCTTTTCGTACTCATCAACAAACTTTATGATAGAATTCTTAATATATTTAGGATGAACTTCCTTACATAGTACTTTAACTAAAAAACCAGCACACCTATAATGGCTCAATTCGATAGATTTTATTATAGAGAGAATTAGAATGTCAGCAAGCCTTATGTTTTTACGTATAATATTAAAATGATGATCTAAGCTATCTTCAAATTTGATTTTTTGATTTAATAACTGTTTAGTTTTATTTTCTTTGTTAGTATAAGTTGCCTCTAGAAGACTGTTCGTCATATCTGTTAGCATTTTAGTGTTATTTTTTTCAATGGATAATAAAATTGTAGCTAAAGATAAATTGATAAGGTCCTTTGATTCAATATAAAACTTAGATTGTTCTTCTTTTTGAGCAACAAGTTTAACTAAGTTATTAACATCCGTGCTACTTTTATTCTCTAATATTTCTATTGCTTCAAAAATATTAGTTAAATACTCATTAATTAATTTGTTGTTACCTTTTTTGATAAATTCTCCAGTTTCAATGCTAGCAACATTTACAACATTAGGTGATAGTTTTGACAAGGATGCTATAACTTTCTCTACTATATCACTGTAATTGTTTACTACCGCATGATTTAATAACAGTTTGTTTTTTTTTAAAGTTGATGAGTAGAACTTATAATATGTATCGCCATAAACAATGAGCAGTTTTTCTAAATGTTCGGCATTGAAGTCATCAATTGTTGTTATAATTTCATTAATGTATTTTTCGTAGGATTCATTAAAGTCAGTTGATAAATTATATTTTAATTTAGAAAGCATTGTTTGATAGATTATGTTATTATTCTCAGTTATTTTGTTCAAAAGTTTTTCAACATTATTAATTTCGTGATAGTTATTACTAGCGTTTTCATTTAGCTCCTCGTAAATTTGTATATCATTAATTTTATTTAAATTTTTAATAATTTTCTTTTTATTTGATTTGAACTGTTTACTATATCTATCCAAAACGCCATATAAGTTAATTGATTTTAATATATTTATATACGCAAGAACCAAGAGAAAGACCCATGATACTATCATCATTAT
Organism: Alkalibacillus haloalkaliphilus C5; assembly: GCF_000269905.1. Lineage (GTDB taxonomy): Bacteria > Bacillota > Bacilli > Bacillales > Alkalibacillaceae > Alkalibacillus > Alkalibacillus haloalkaliphilus_A. Next base: position 864 of record NZ_AKIF01000047.1, on the reverse strand, counting down.
AATAACTAGGTGAGGGACGAAGTTATAATGTTGGTGGATCATTATTAGCATAAATAATATTATTGAAACTAATATATAAATCTTATTAATGCTTAAAAAATCTTTGTTCACTGTTGAGTATGATATTTCTTTCCTCTCATTATAAGCAAATATGTAAACAGTAAAACTGAGAGGTATTATTATTCTTAATAAATAAAAAATATCTTCATAAAATATATCCATTTAACAGCTTATCCCCTTTTAATAAAAACTAGGGCGACTAGTTAATTAGTCACCCTAATCTACAATATAATTATCTCTGAAATAACTAGCAATGTCTTCAACAGATATCTCAGTGTTAGAATAAACAAAATCAGGTAACCCATTTCTAGCATTTAACCAGGGGGATTCTTTGTGCGTCTTCTTCTCTAAATCCTTACCTGAATAATCTTTAAATAAATCCCATATTTCATTTAAAAAATTTTCAACATTGTCGTCTAATTGAGTTGGCTCTGGAGAATTCTCAGGGATTATATCTCTAAAATTATATTTTTTATAGTTTCTATATACAGTAGGAACTACTGGCCCATGAACCCAAGCTTCAACTTTATCATGAAATAAATTCTCACCAGTTAAGGCTCTATGAAAGCCTTGTGCATAGTACAATATCTTTTGTAATTTGAGGTTTGTAATACTATTTTCAGTGTTAGGGGTACTCTTATGAATAAAATACGCTGCTATTTCACTTGCACAAAAAGTTTGGGTTACCTCTTGATTCATCATAATTTCCCCTCCTTAGTATTATGTATTACCTAACTCTAAAAAAATAAGCAATCAATTTAGTTCATTTTAAAATAAAATTGATTTAAATTCCATAAATTTATG
>NZ_AKIF01000046.1 GCF_000269905.1 Alkalibacillus haloalkaliphilus C5 | reverse complement strand
TGCCTTCAATATTGCCATGTACATACACACCAAGTCTTGTTTCCGTCACATTTCCTATGAATTGCAGAAGGAAAAATGGCAGAAAGCAAGTCATCAACGTAATGATAAAGATCTGTATACATGCAGCAAGAATCAGCGGGTAATAAAAAAAGATGTTTTGAGTCAGTATACTTTTCCCAATTAATACAAATTGACTGTTTTTCTTCTTTACTAACCGTAACGCAATTACATAGCTTATCAACACTAATATACTGAGAATAACACTGTAGATAAACATCGTGTTATTTCCAGTTCTAATACCAATAAAACTGCTTATAAGTAATGCAATCACAATGGGAACCAAGAGCAGTCTCGACCATTCTTTTAATTGCAATTTACGGATATGATTAGCTGACCAGCCAAGTTGTGCTAATAAAGCTTCATCCTTCTGTCTTGCTTTAAGCATTTGATGAAAAGTAAACAGGATAAATGTAAATGCAACGAAAAAGAAAAGAATCGTGATTAATAATTGCAAGGCATTCCAGCTATGCAGAATTTGATCGGCAGCACCTAGTGTTGTAAAAGGCTGAATCACCTGACCAATGCCCTCTACATCGACAGTCATTTCGGTTAAAGATGCTCCAGCGACAATATCTACCGTATAACCCTGTACTTCCCATTCATTGGCAAGCGACTCTACTAATTCTGCAGCAGCTTGGTCATATCCATCAATGCCCGCTACTCTGACACGAATTGCATCAATTGGTTCTTCTCCTTTCACCCTTTCAGCCCATTCCAGTGAAATTAATCCATGTGCAGGTGTTGTTATATAGCTACCTGCAATAGCAGATGGATGCAAAGTAACGGATTCATCACTTTTTAGGTAAGGTGTTTCGCCACCATAAATACCTAAAGGGGAAGATGCTAATTGGTTTTCATGTTCTGTAATCGAGTAGGTGCCATTTTCCACAAATGCAAAAAATTCATTATCGTTCAGCGGTCTATTTTCTTCATCTACCTCGTAAATCGCTTCCTCATGCATTTCTCGATAAATCGGTGCTTCATAATAATCATCTACCCTACTTGTTCCACTGCCAATGATCCATCTTCCCGTATATTATAGTCTACAGGCTCCAGATTAAATTTTATTTGTTGAGCAGTATAATGAGATACTTGACCATAATTAGGAATATCATCTGGATCACCAATAGATAAATTCCCATCTTCCGTTACATATAATACACCTTCAGAAAAAGGAAAATGATTGTCACTTGGATGCAGTTCTAACGTCTTAGGATTATGTAGTCTTTGAGGCAATAGATGTTCCTCAACTAATTCATCATATTCTTCAGGGAACTCTGCCATTGTTAACATTGGATTCCCTTCAACAGAATGATCGTAGATTTCCGTCAAATCCGCATCGGTCAATGGTTCTAATGCATCAACAGTAACTCGCATTTCCACAGGAACAGAAACATCAGATAGTGTCATGATGGATGCATATCCTTCTTCTCCTTCAGAATAACCAGTAGTAGGATCAAATGCCCTTTCTTCTAATGGAGAAAAATCATGTCCAATTAATTCCCCTTCTTCCACCGGGTCAACAGCAACAACTTGATGATATGAAACAGGAAAATTAAAAGTCGCAATTTCCTCTCCAAAATAAGCGCTGCTTACGTCAAAATCTGAACCAAATCTGAGGTGGGGTTCACCAAAATCATACATAAACGTCTTCTCTTGAGCGATATAATCTTGATTCCCGTCCGAAGTACTGTATTCCACTTCATAATAAACGGGGTCAACAGGATCCTTTTCCATCATCCATGTTCTGTCAAGAGCCGTAAACAGACCAATAGAGGCGACGGGGGCAGCAATTTCCACATCCGCATGATTTTTAATATCGGACCATTCTTCTAAACTGATACCGCCTTGTCCAACTCCTAAATAATTTTCCTCCACAAGATTTAGTTGACGTTCCAATTCCGTTCGAGCATCTTCAGGACGAACCAGAATATCATAACTACCTCTTGAGAAATCTGTAATATTTTGAGTCACTTCCTCATTCGCCTGTTTCATGATTGAAAAGCTGTAAGCCAGCGTACAAATGATAATTAGTAGTGCACCAGCTACTATAAATAAGATACGATTACTGTGCAAATTCATAATCTTCCACCACCATTATTAATAGATTCGAAGGCGTTAAATAAAATTGTACGCCATTATAAATCTCTACTTCTTCTTCACCTTGACTTCATCGTCACTTGCCACTTATCAAAAAAGAGCATAAAAACTACGACAAGATAAAACTAGTTTTTTAGATTCATTCATTTATATAAAAGATACATATTAATAAAAAATGTCAATAACAAGTTTTGTTAACAAAATGTGTAAGTAGTCTTAAACGAACTATATAATCCTTTCTGTCACAAGACACTAATAAAAACTGTAGTTGTTAACAGGACAATTATACAGATCATATCGACCCTCCTAAAAGTTTTACCACCACTCCTTTTCCTACTATTTTAACATAAATTTTCCATTTAAAAGTTGATGAAAATTAATCTCTTTTTCCAAAAGATGTTTTTGTAATAAAACTTTGTGAAATATATTAGTAGAGTCGTTTGAAAGGAAGATGCCAATGAAGTGGAGTGAGCAATTGAATCATTATATTGTCTTTATCGTCTCAGCAATTGTTGTGTTAGCTATTGTCGTTTGGGGTGTTGCCGCTCCAGAGGGGATGACATCCACAATGGAAGCTATGATGACGATGATGATTGAGCAGTTCGGTTGGTTTTACGTACTATCCACAGCCTTATTTGTAGGTTACTGTTTATTTTTAGGGTTTGGACCGTATCGTCATATGAAGTTAGGTCTTAAAGGTGAAAAGCCTGAGTATACATACTTCACTTGGTTAGGCATGTTATTTGCTGCAGGCATGGGGGTTGGTCTTGTGTTCTGGGGTGTGGGTGAGCCGTTATCCCATTTTCACGACCCACCAGAAGGTATTGAACCAGGAAGTCAAGAAGCAGCTAACTACGGGTTACTTTATGGTATTTTCCACTGGGGTGTTCACCCGTGGAGCATTTATGCCATCGTTGCTCTTGGACTAGCCTTCGCTAAATTCCGTAAAAATTTACCCGGGCTTATTAGCTCTGCTTTTTACAATGTCATTGGGGATCAAATCTATCGTTGGCCTGGTAAAACAATTGATATAATCGTTATTATCGCTACAACGGTAGGAATTGCGACATCATTTGGTATGAGTACCCTTCAAGTCGGCAGTGGTTTATCCCATGTATTCGGCATTGAAAGTGGTAACATGGTCTATTTAATGATTATCGCAACCGTGACGTTTATTTTCTTATTATCCGCGGTCACTGGTTTAAATAAAGGGATGCGCTATTTAAGTGTTTCTAACTTAGGCTTAGCAGGAATTCTTCTTCTCGCTGGTGTTGTGTTAGGGCCGACGATTTTTATCTTTGAACATTTAGTTCGAGCATTCGGTCAGTATGCTACAAGCCTACCAGAGCTAAGCTTTATGACAACACCTTATACTGATAACGAATGGATGGGAGACTGGACGTTATTCTACTGGGCTTGGGTCATTTCTTGGAGTCCATTTGTCGGAACTTTCATCGCGCGTGTGTCAAAAGGGCGCTCACTACAAGAATTTATCATTGGTGTTCTTTTTGTCCCAACAGTTATTACTATTTTATGGTTTGTCACTTTTGGCGGGACTGGGTTACATTTAGAGTTGAACAATGACTTAGGCATAGCTGAAACAACCGCAGAAACACCTGAAGTCGGGATGTTTTTAGTCCTTGAACATTTACCAGGAAGCTTACTGTTAAGTATCGGGGCGTTAATACTGATTACGATTTTCTTTATTACGTCAGCCAACTCAGCAACCTATGTTCTCGGTGTATTCTCATCGGAAGGTGACTTAAAGCCGAAAAGCTCAACTTTAATCGTTTGGGGACTGCTTATTTCATCCATTGCGACAGTCTTGCTTCTAAGCGGTGGTTTAGAAGGATTACAAGCAACAGCAACAATCACTGCTTTCCCGTTTACCTTTTTAATGATTCTATTAATGTATGCGATCTATAAATCTTTAAAACGTGAGGGGCTTGAGAAGCATAAGGTAGAACAAAAAGAAGACTGGTAAACGTAACAAAAGCTCTTGGATCTATTCCAAGAGCTTCATTTAGTCGCTCACTTCTAATTGAAAAACAACGCATATACGAAAAATGCTACAACAAGAACAATGATTAATATTCCAGTCCCTTTCCAACCAAAACCATTTGCTAAGTCAGCCGCACTACCGTGACTAGCTCGGTTTAACGAATCGCTAATATTGCCACCTGGGTTATTCCTCAACTCTTCTTGCCTCATTCTTTCTTGGCGTTCTTCTGGAGATTCTTGATTACGACTAATATGATCACCCCTATAACTATTATTCTATAGAGGAGAGTAGTATTCCTTCAACAAAAAACACGCGAATTCAAAAGAACTCACGTGTTAGAACGATTAATAATCTTCTTCAATTTGCAAAGTCTCTCCATCTTCAAACTCGACATCCAACTCTATTTCTTTAACTTCACCTTCCATTATTTCAAGGTGGTCATAAATTCTTTGGAACACTTCATCTTTAGACATATTCGGTGAAAACTGAACCGCTTCAAACATGTCTTCAATTTCTTCTATTGCCTGTTGCCCATCACGATCAGACTCTTGACCGTTATCTACTTCAACTTCTGCTTCTTTATCTCCATTGTCATTAAGCTCATATTCAAAGCTCCATTCACCGCCATTTTCAAACTCAATCTCTAATTCAAACTCGTCAATCCCATAATTACGTCCTTCTTCTGCCTCTTCTTCCATTTCCTCAGATTCTTCATGTAGTTCCTCATCTTGATCCTCTAGCCCAGTACCCTCTTCATCATCACGGTTCTGTGACTCATTTGTATCTTCTCCAGCTTCCATATCACCTTCCTGATCTTCAGGAGCAGGATCTTCCATTCCTAAGTCGTCATCAGGCTCATCAGCAGCTCCACAAGCTGCTATGACTAACATCGAACTCATCAACAATGTCATCAATAACTTCATCTAAACACACTCCTTGTTGTCTCATTTTATTGCCACAATATTTACTTACCCAATTATTCGCATTTTTATGCTCTTTCATAGGGTTATTTTTCCAAAATAGGAATAAAGTCTAGATATGAAATTGAAGCTGTCAGATAAATTGATTACAATGGAGGAAAGGAGTGAAATTATGCCAACATATAACAAACTTGTTAGAGATAAAATTCCTCAAATAATTGAAGCAACTGGTAAGAGTTATACAACCGAAACATTATCAGAAGAAAAATACATAAAAGAGTTAAAAACGAAACTCGGTGAAGAACTTGATGAATACTTACAAACCAATGATGATAATGAAGCGTTAGAAGAATTAGCAGATGTTTTAGAGTTAATCCACAGCCTTACAAAAGTTCACGGTTCAACTTATGAAGGGTTAGAGAGCATTAGACAAGAAAAATCTAAAGAACGTGGTGGATTTAATGAGAGAATCTATTTAAAAGAGGTTGAGGATTAAAAAATAGCCTAGGAATAAACCCTAAGCTATTATTTTGGTAACCAAATGTCATCAAAGCCATTTTTTATCGAGTAATCATAAAGAAGTATAATTTTTTGCTTATGATAATTCCTAAGTAACAAAGCTGAATCATCTTCTGCACTTTTCTTCAAATGGTCATTTCGATTTATAATTGTTTCTAAATAACCTCGTTCTGGAAGCTTATCGCTCTTAGAACTATTACAAGCTCCACAAGCCATAACTAGATTCCATATTTGATCAGACTGGACAAAAGACCAAGGGATAAAATGATCAACATGACTACTACGGTTACTTTTAGTTAAGTCTTTCCCACAATAAAAACACTCGGCTTCAAAATAACTTAACAAGATACGTTCGAAAGGTTTTAAGGTACCTCTCTTAGCAATACTTTCAACTTTTTCTAGTAAGTATTGAGTAGATGGGTAATCATTCAATTCTTCTACCATTTTGGCCATATGATAGTTTGTAAGGTTAACTAATAACCTTTGATATTTCATCATGAACTCACGCACAGCAGGGTGGAATCTAAAATACTCTCTTTTGTGATCAAACTCATAAAATAACCCTTTGGTATCTCCCCATAAAGCACCAAACACATTTTCTTTCATCACGCTTTTAACCTTTGAAACTAGTTTTAGCTGCAGTTTGTGATTAATTTTATCGAAACTAAAGTCCTTTGGAATGCTATGTTCACTCTGAAACTTTTTCATTTCAGTTACGACTCTAGCATTTTTGGGACCTCTATTCTGTTTAACTAGGTCGTGATGAATAATTAAATTCCAATATATTTTAGCGAAAGCGTAGGCTAGCTGATCGTATCCTAATTCGATGTTATCATTTACTTGATATAAGTTTTCTATTAATGATTTAATTAATGCATATTTATATGTAGATGATTTAGCTGACTTATTTGATAGAACATTGGTATATACACGCCATATATCCTCATCTGTTAAGTAGCTTTCTTTCAATTCTCCAACTTTTAACTTGTGTCCCAACTAAAGCACCACCAAACCCAGTAAATGTAAAGTTTGTTTTCTCCTTTATCATAACATATAAAGATATAGCACCAATAATTGAACTGTTTCGCATTAAACACAAAGTTACTAGGTCGAACACCTCAAAAAGGAATTCCCCAAACTTTGTCGTAATAGTATAGAGTATACGTCTTTAGTTGGAGGGGTTTTGTATGGCATCGAGACAGCTGATCATTCCAGGTGGTTTGTTGCTAGGGATGGGAATCGGGATGCTTTTTGGTGAGACTGGTGCTGGTATGTTTATCGGGATTGGTTTAGGGATGTTAATTAGTGTTTTGTTAACGTTTTCGAAAGGGTCCAGTGAACGTAACCTCGAAAAGCGGGTTGCTGAGTTAGAAGAGAAGCTAAAAGATGAAGAAGAGGCTAGTTAACAAGAATATACGAATTATGAATTATGAATTGGGTCTACGTTACTTTTAACGTAGACCCATTATTTTCTCAACTTACAAATGAACTTGAGAGTTAGAAAACTTAATGATATTTTTACCGTCCTTAAATTGCCATAGGTGAACGCCTGTATCACCTGTATGTAAGGTTACATTCGTATCCATTGGTAAGTTCAAAAAGCTTTGAAATAGCATATTGATTGTGCCGCCATGCGCAACTATGGCTATTCTCTCCGCTTCTGCTTCCATTAATTTTGACCAAAATATTTCAACTCTTGCTCTGAAATTGATCATTGATTCACAGTTATAAAATTCATCGTGACGTTTGCGCCCCTCTTTAGGAAGAGGGTATTTTTCTTTGGCTTCGGATTTTAACTCGCCAGCTAACTCCCCGTTATTCCATTCCATTAATGCACGATCTTGCTCGACCGAGATGCCAACACGTTCAGCAATGGACTCAGCAGTCAGCAAAGCTCGCTTTAATGGACTTGAAATAATATGGTCGATTTCGTAATGGGAGCTCATCCATGTGGCAAGTTTCTCAGCTTGCTCTTTCCCTAAATCAGTTAATGGAAAGTCTGCTCGCCCTTCATGTCTATTTTCAATGTCTGCTACTGACTGGCCGTGCCTTACAATAAGTAGTTCCATTCCCCCCACCCCCTTATTTTATTGTATAAGAATGGGGGGAGAACATCCAGCTCTCATTTCACAGTTTTTCAAATGAACAACTAAATACTTCTAACCAATACTTTAGACTAGATTGAACATTGCCGAATTACATCTCAACCTCTCTCTTACATAGAATCAATAGATTTAGCATGATTTATGAGTTTTGAAATAATGAGGAACTAAGCACTATTTACATTCTATTCAAAAAATCTAATAATAAATTATAAGTTGTTTTTAGAAAATTACAAAAACAACAATCACCCCCTTAGATTGAACCTCATAGATTTATAAAATTGGAGAGGAGAATTCTATGAAACGTAAGTTGATCTACTTTTTATCTGTACTACTTGTTCTCACGATGGTCCCAATGACAGGGGTTGCCGGTGAAGAGGACAACCCTGGAAAGCAGGCTTTTGACAATCGTATTGTTAAACAGATTGATGTCGACCGAATTTATGATCATGTGTATCATCTATCAGAAAATATTGGGCCTAGAGTGGCTGGGACAGAAGGTGAATTAGAAACTGTCGATTATTTAGTGGACGAGTTTGAAAGTTATGGTTATGAAAATGTAGAAGTACAGCCTTTTGATACGTTAGGTTTCACTTCGTACAACGTCATAGCGACTAAAGAGCCTAACAATCGTAACCAAGACTCTGGGCAAAAGTTAATCGTCGGTGCTCACCATGACACAGTTCCAGACTCACCAGGTGCAAATGATGATGCTTCTGGTACTGGTGCACTATTAGAGTTAGCACGTGTTATGGCGAATGCACCAGTTGATACGGAAATTCGCTTCGTCGCTTTCGGTGCTGAAGAATGGGGCTTAGTCGGGTCTCGCTACTACGCTGAAAACATGACTGAAGAAGAAGTTGAAGACACTGTTGGTATGTTCCAATTAGATATGATTGGTAGTGCTGATGCGGGTGACTTAACGATGTTTACTGTTGATGGTAATCAAAATACTGTAACAGATCTTGCTGCTTCTGCAGGTGCTCGCGTTTCACATAATGACATTCCTCCTTTTAGTATGCTCGGTCGCAGTGACCACGTGCCATTTTACGAGAGAGGGATTCCAGCTGCGCTATTCATTCATACACCTTTAGAGCCTTGGTATCACACACCTGAGGATACAATTGAATACATTAGCAAGGAAAAGTTAGAAGATGTAACTAAAATCGTTGGTGCAGCGGTATATCATGCAGCTAGACCTGATACACCTGCACTAGAACGCTCTAATGTTGCTCCACAACCTGTCGATTACTACTATGAACAACCTGAACTATAATTAAATTACGAAAGCAGTCCTACCTTTATGATAGGACTGCTTTTGTTAGCTTAATGAAGTAGCTTTATTTCTCGCTTTTAACATTGCTCTTACAAACCAATACGTCGAAAAAGCAATTACTATATCAATTAGAAAGAGATAAAAGTAGTGGAACCCACCACCCATATATGTGATACCAAACATTATTTCTAACGATCCGACTCCAAATGCGAAGGTTGCACTTAATACAACTGCCCAAATATAATAATTTTTACCATGATTCGTACAGTATTGGTAGACGAGCATAAAGGCCACGGGCATTGCTGAGGCCACCATCGTAAAAGCTGATGGTAACACCGTTGTAATAAAGTACAAAGTTCTAAAATACACTTGTGATTCTAAGTAGTTGCTCGAGTAATTCCAAAGCATATGAATCGCAAGGCCAAAAAACAAGATCTCAAACATTCGCGTGCGATCAATAGCAAAATACAAAATAATTAAAGGTAAAATAAGCAAAATGATATTAAGCCAAAACTGCCATGTATCCCATGATGAATACTCATGCCAGTAACTATCTGTTAGTTGACTCAGCCGTTCGGTCAGCTCGAAAATCCGATTCCAATACTCTTCAAACGTCACAAAAATTAACCCCCGAACTTGTAAAAATTTCTACTACTTAATATTAGTTAAAGTAGAACTTTTATACATGTCGAAGGTATAATTTATTTGGTTATTAATTGTTTCTGTTCGGTAATTATCTGCTCTGTTCGGTATTAATCACCGCCTATTCGGTAATTATACGCTCTATCCGGTATTAAACACCGCCTATTCGGTAATTATTCTCTCTATCCGGTATTAAACACCGCCTATTCGGTAATTATTCTTTCTATTCGGTACTAATCACTGCTTATTCGGTAATTATTCCTTCTATTCGGTAATTATCCCAACTCGCCCATCACCTAAGCGCCAAACCCCTCTGGCATCACGGCTGCGACGACAAGTCCTTTTGCCACAAGCTCTTCTCCAGCGTACACTTCTGTATGCACGTTGAATTTTTTCGGATGAACTTCTTCAACTTGTCCTGTCGCTCGTAGTTCCACATGTTGAAGTGTTGGCTTTAAGTATTGGACTTCAAGTTTTGCCGTGACAAACCGCGGTGGCTCAACACCGTCCTCTGGCTCGTGGCCATTTTTACGATGCAAAGCTAAGGAGGCTGAACCTGTGCCATGACAGTCAATAAGTGATGCTAACAAGCCGCCGTAAACGAATCCTGGGATGGCAGTATGTTCTGGTTCGGGTTTATAAAGTGTTAATGTCTCTTCGCCATTCCACCCTGTACGAAATCCGTGGCCCAATTTATTATTGCGACCACAACCGTAGCAATGTGCGAGATCTTCTGCATAATAGTCTTGTATAGCGTGTTTAATTATTTCCATAAAGCATCCCCTTCCCAAACTTGATTATTCGAAATTTAAATAAATTATAACTATAGTGAAATTATTTATAAGGAGAGGTTGAATGAAAAGGTTTATCTTATCAGTCATTATTACTATTCTTTTTGTACCTCATCATTTACGCCATTCATTACTTTACTGACTTCCATCTTATGAGTATTGCTTTTGTCGTTGGTATTGCTTCTTGTGTTTTTACTTACAGTGGATCAACACACCGCTTTCAACGAAGGTCTTTGATGTTGCAACAAGAGGTAGTGCGGCCAAGCAACAAATGGACGACAACTTTGTTATTTCACCATCTTTCCTTGGTTCAATCTTAACACTATTATCTTCATTTATTGTTTTATTCATTTAAAGTTCGCCAATAACAGCGAGCTTTTTTAATAAAATTTTCAAGGTGAAAGGAATGCATCAATATGGAGTGAATGAATTCTTCAATTTGTTTTTATACTTTTCCAACCTTTTTATCTTTTTAAAAGTAAGAAAAGAACAGATAACAGTAATGATTAGCATCCATTCGTGTTCTTCCCCGCGGTTATCAATGATAGTGTTTTTATTCATTCCATTCAAAATAACTACCTCCTTTCTTGAATGACTCATAAATAGTTTATGCTATTGTATTATCTCTCTTATGATTAACGATTAGCTTTTACTCACTGCACATATCTGTTACACTTCCTGAAATGATCAGTCAGTAGTCGTTACTTATTAGAACACTCCTAACCGCCCAACACGCTCCATCGCCTCTTCTAAACGCTCTGGCTCATCGAGTAAACCAATCCTTACATAGCCTTCCCCTGTTTCGCCAAAACCTTTACCTGGTGCGACAACGACGTGCGCTTCGTTCAATAGAAGGTCCGCAAATTCCTCTGACGTATAACCATCAGGCACTTTGAACCAAGCGAAAAAGGTTCCTTTAGGGGCCGTCACATCCCAACCAATGGATTGTGCTGCTCTCACTAATGCGTTTCGCCTCGTTTCATATGTCTCAACTAACTCATTTACTGCAGACTGATTACCTAACAATGCCTCTGCTGCCGCTTCTTGTACCGCGCCAAATAAACTGACATACAAATGATCTTGAATTAAATTTAAGCTGTCAATCACTGACGGATTCCCGACTGCAAAGCCAACACGCCATCCAGCCATGTTGTACGTTTTGGACAATGTATACATTTCAATGCCGACGTCTTTTGCCCTTTCTGATTCAAGGAAGCTAGTCGGCTTCTTACCATCAAATCCAATCGCCCCATATGCAAAGTCATGGACGACACAAATGTTATGCTTTTTTGCCACATTGACTGTCTCGTCAAAAAATTCTCGTGTTGCGACTGCTGATGTTGGGTTATTCGGGTAATTTAAAAACATTAATTTCGATAAATTAAGCGCTTCATCACTAATTGCATCATAATCTGGTAGAAAGTGATTCTTTTCTAAAAGCGGGAAAAAGTGAGGCTTGGCATCAGCTAATGCGATTCCTGACATATAGTCCGGGTACCCTGGGTCAGGTAGCAATGCCGAATCACCTGCATTTAATAAGCATTGACTAATCTCACTAAACCTGTCTTCGCACCAAATAAAACAGCTACTTCTGTCTCAGGGTCAACGTCAACACCGTATTCGCGCTCATAAAATTTTGCAACCGCTTCTTTTAAAAACGAATGCCCGCGAAAAGGTGAGTATTTATGATAATCAGGATTTCCTGCTGCTTGTTGCACCGCTTTAACAATGTTATCAGGTGTAGGTTGATCAGGATTTCCTTGCCCTAAGTTAATCACATCATGCCCTTCACGTTTTAACGCCTGCGTTTTACCAACTAAACTAGCAAAAAACTGCTCAGGCAGGCGCTTCAACGCTTCTGACTGTTCAAATCGCATCTTTCGTCCTCCTTACCGAATTCACTCATTACTTTGAAGGTTATATGCTTTTTCATCTTTTGTAAAGACAGAAAATTCTAAATAGATTGATCGGAGGTGCTTTCATGCAAGTTGCTTTATTACAGCTTGATTTAGCTTTTGGTGATGTTGAAGCAAATAAGGGGAAAATCTTCCACATGCTTCATAAAATCCCTGAGGACACTGATATCATTGTTTTGCCAGAGCTTTGGAATACTTGTTATGACTTAAGGCGGCTTGATCAGCTAGCTGATTACAATGGTTGGGATTCTCGTGCTTTTTTAAGCCATTTAGCCAACCGACACGAGGCGGCTATAGTTGGTGGTTCTGTTGCAAAAGTTGGCGAGCAAGGGTTTACGAATACGATGTACATTTACAATAAGAAAGGTCATTTCATTAAAGAGTATAACAAGGCTCACCTTATTCCACTGATGCATGAACAAAAATATTTTAAAGCTGGCGATCGTGATGGATTATTTGAAGTAGGCGGCATTACAAGTGCTGGGCTCATTTGTTATGATTTAAGATTTCCTGAATGGGTGCGCTGGCATGCGGTTCAAGGAGCTAAAGTCATTTACATTGTCGCTCAATGGCCTAAAGCACGTATTAACCATTGGCGTACGTTAATTCAAGCTCGGGCGATTGAAAACCAGTGTTTCGTTGTGGCGTGTAATCGTGTAGGGGATGATCCGAATTTTTCATTTGGCGGTCATTCAATGGTTGTCGACCCAATGGGAGAAGTGATTGTTGATGGCAGTGATGAAGAAGATATTTTAACAGCAACTTTAGACCTGGATCAAGTTGCTAAAGCGCGCAATTTAATACCTGTTTATAACGATTTAAGACATGACCTTTATGACCTTCGTTTGAAATAAAAAATATGCCGGTCAGTGCGTACACTAACCGGCTTAGGCGTTTCATCTATATAAATAGTATGAACTGAATATCTATCTAACTAAATTAACGGTGTGCTAGATCCATTTCAGCTTCAGCTTGAACTGGTTCTAGGCGTAGATTGGATTTCTTCTTCTTGATGCGCGTCACAATGCTGTCGACAAAATAAACTGTCGCCAAAAAGAAAAACACAATCGTTGAAACAAGAATTAAAGATGTTGTCATAACCATCTACCCCTTTCCAGTAAATTTTACTGTTTAACAGTATTTCCTACTATATAGTACCACATTTTATTCTAATTTCAAGTTATAAGTGTCATTCTTTCAAAAACTTTTAAATCCTTATAAATGCTATCAAATGCTCGTAATTTGCATTAAGTGTCAAGAATGCGCTCTTAACGGCATTGTAAGCGCTTCCTAATTACGTTAATCACTTTATTTTAGGCAAAATTCGCGTTTTTTCCTTTAATTTATCCCACTTAATTTTGTACAAGCTCCAAAAAAGGGCTACTTAAAAACAGTTTGTTTTACTTCCATAAGATTGGTGCCCCTTCGTTTCTCTTTAAAAACTCATAATGTAAATGTGAGAAGGTAGGATTATAGTTTTAAAGAACAACTCCTACCAGCAATATATTAATTCATTAACGGAGGTGACGGGTATGAGTGATCAAAACAATAAAATGCCAGAAGATTTACAAGTAGTATCCAATAAAGTGATTGAACTACTAGTAGATACAACATTTAAAAAACACGGCGTGAACCCACAAGAAGCACAAGTAGACGATGAAACTAGAAGTCAATTGAAAGAGTTAGTAGAAGACCTACAAAAGTCGGTTGAATCGCTTAAAAATCAAAATAATGAAGATAATTGATGAATTCTACTAAGCCTATCTGTTAGTAAAATAATGGATTGGCCTTTCCTATCAACTAACTATTTTCATATGTAAGTAGTGTAGGAAATAATAGAGGAGGGAAATAGAATGGCAAGGAAGCAATACTTTGCATCAACACCTGGTGCATATAACAATGTTCAAACAAACCAAGGGGCGCGTGCTCCAAGAAGATTTAATGCACTTGACCCTAAATCTTGTCACCCATTTGATGAAGACACTCAACAAGCCAATCAGTCTATTAAAACGACTCAGCAATCTTTTGAGTCAATCGTCGTCAAAGATTCATGTGACGTTGAAGTTACAACAACTAACACACAAGCTGCTGTTAACGTTCAAATCGGACTACAAGCAGCAATTGCGCTGATCATTAGTATTTCAGTGGCTGATAGTGACCGTGCTGAAGAAATAACACAAGACTTATATGAAAAGATTAAAACAACGCAAATTAACCACCAGCAGACGTATATTGAAAACTCTCGTGGCGTACAAGTGACAACAACGGATACAGATATTGCTGTTAACGCACAAATCTTATTACAAGTATTACTTGCAATTGTTGCACGATTAAACATCCTTTAATAAGGAAAACCCCACCTATTTATGCAAAAGTCATAAATAGGTGGGGTTATTTTATGATAAGATCACCGCTCCATAAGTTAGAGCGCCAATGATCACGTAAGCCGGTGGATACTCCACTTCTCTAGCGCTAAAAAGCTTAACGTAACTAAGATAATCGTTTGAACTAACCCTGCTCCTTCATATGATGTAGCGAAAAATTGATAAGCTAAAACAGCTAACAAAATCGCAATCGCCGGACGGATCAGTGCTGTCATGTGTTTTACTTTCGGTGAATTTTTAAACTTTATTAATAGCTTTAATAAGACGATCATCGCTATTAAAGATGGAATGACTGTCGCTGAAATCGCAACAGTTGCGCCAATAACACCACCGACTTCATAACCAATATAACCAGCCATTTTCGTCGCAATTGGTCCAGGAAGTGCATTACCTAATGCGAGCACTTCACCGAATTCTTGCGTCGTCATCCACTCAAAACGTTGAACGACTTCATATTCAATAAGTGGAATGGACGCAGGTCCACCACCATATCCGACAATACCTGGAATGAAAAAAGCAATAAATAAATGCCAATACTCAATCATGCTGCTTCACCCTCCTTTTTCGAAGGGGATTTTTTCAATAAGGCATATAGTATAAGAGCACCGATTAAAATAGCTGGGTGTAAATTAAATAGTTCAAACGTTATTAAACTGACAACACCTAGCGCAATTGCCACTGGCCAACCGAGATCGCGCTTAGAGTTACGTAAAAAATTATAGGCTAACATAAATAACATGACGCCTACAACTGGCGCAATAGCACTCGTCATCCCCTGTACTACTGCATGTTCACGATAATTAATTAACACACTAATAAGTGCAATCATAATAATCACAGTCGGTAAAATAGTGGCGGCTAGTGCGGTGAGAAGGCCCGTTTTACCTCCTACACGGTAGCCGATATAACCAGCCATTTTCGTCATAATCGGCCCAGGTAGTGTATTGCCGATAGCTAATACATCAGAGAACTCTTCATCATCCATCCAGCCGTAAGTTTCGACGACTTCTTTATGCACTAAAGGGATCGTTGCTGGCCCGCCGCCATAACCTAGCATACCGGCACGGAAGAAGCTTATAAATATGTCTTTCTGTAAAGGAAAATCCAATGTTGTCACCCTTTCTGTCCTTCCACGCTTAAGTGTCACTTCAAATTCACTAAATTTTCGACAGTTAATATGACATTTTGACTACTTTCTTTTATAATGAAACTAGAAATCAAATCTCATAAGCGTGGTGTCTTGATGAAATTAACGGATACGGATTTTAAGATTTTAAATATTTTAAGCGAACAAGGACGTATGTCTTACGTTGACTTAGCTAAAGAGCTTGGTCTATCCCGTGTAGCTGTACGCGATCGAATTAATCAAATGCAAGAAGCTGGTGTCATTGAGAAGTTCAGCGTCGTCATTAACTCAGAACAAGTTGGTAAGGGCGTATCAGCATTTTTCAACGTTGATTGTGAGCCGAACTCACTTATTCATGTTGCTGAAAAGTTGGCCGAGCATCCTAGTGTAGCAAGCTGTTACCAAATGACAGGCCCAAGCACTCTACATACACACGTATTAGTAGAAGACTTCCATGCATTAGAAAAATTTATTAACGAAGAACTGTATGCTTTAGACGGCATTACGCGTGTGGAAAGCCACATTTTACTCCGCCGCTTCAAAAGCAGAACAGGACTTAAACTTTAAAAATCAGGCTGAGAGATCAGCCTGGTTTTTTAAATTCATTACCAAGCTGCGACTTCACCGTCAGTTCGCGGTTCCGTACCTCCGCATAGTACGCCTGTTTCAGGATCGCGCCAAATAATTTGTCCACGACCGAATTCGTTCGGATAAAGGGTGCGCTGAATGTGATGACCTTTTCGCTGTAACGCTTGAGCGATATGGTCAGGGAATGTTGGTTCAACTTTAACGACTTTATCTTGAACCCACTGCCACCTTGGTGCATCGAGTGCTGCTTGTGGATTTAAATGAAAGTCGACTGTATTCATGACGACTTGTGCATGGCCTTGTGGTTGCATAAATCCGCCCATAACACCAAATGGTCCAACTGGCTGATCACCTTTTGATAAAAATCCAGGAATAATCGTATGGAACGTCTGCTTCCCTGGCCTTAGCACATTCGCATGGTTTTCATCAAACGAGAACGTATGACCTCGGTTTTGCATCGCAATGCCTGTCCCAGGTACGACAACACCTGAACCGAAGCCCATATAGTTACTTTGAATGAACGAGACCATGTTACCTTCTTCATCTGCAGTTGATAAGTAAACTGTACCACCACGCGGCGGCTCACCTGGTTTTGGCTTCAATGCTTCATCACCAATTAACGCTCGGCGCTGTTCAGCATACTCATCTGATAATAAGTCTTCAACCGACACATTCATATGGTCTTCTTGCGTGATGTACTCTAATCCATCTGTAAACGCAAGCTTCATCGCTTCAATTTGTTTATGATAAGTATCGACGTTTTCACGATCAGTAAACTCATAACCTTCTAACATGTTTAACGCCATAAGTGCGATTAATCCTTGTCCATTCGGCGGGATCTCCCACACGTCATAACCACGATAGTTCACTTTAATCGGATCGACCCACTCAGGCTTATACTCTGCTAAATCTCCTTTTGTTAAATAACCATCATGCTCCTTGAAAAAGGCATCAATTTCATCAGCTAATTGACCGCGGTAAAATGACTCTGCTTTTGTCTCGGCGATTTCACGTAGTGTACGCGCATGATCTGGCGACTTCCACATTTCACCGACTTCAGGCGAACGACCATCAGGTGCAAATGTGTTAAACCAATTTTGGAAAATGTCATCTTTAAATGTTTCTTTAAACTTGTTGTATGCCGATTTCCAGTGGAACGCTAACGTTGGCGATAGCGGATAACCTTCTTCAGCATACTCAATTGCAGGTGCTAATACATCTGTTAGTGGAAGTTTTCCAAAACGCTCAGAAAGCTCAGCCCATGCCGCCGGTGTACCTGGCACTGTCACAGGCACCTTACCGAAAGTCGGCATCTCTTCATAACCTGCTTCTTTTAGTTTTTCCACAGAAATATTTTGAGGTGCATAACCACTGCCATTTAGACCGTGAACCTTTCCATCAACCCAAACAAGCGCAAACGCATCAGAACCAATACCATTCGAAGTCGGCTCTAACACCGTTAAAGCAGCAGCCGTCGCGATCGCTGCATCAATCGCATTACCACCTTGTTTCATAATATCTAAACCAGCCTGCGCCGCTAGTGGCTGAGACGTCGCACCATACCTTTTTTACCGTATACAACATTTCGACGCGAAGCATAAGGATAATTTAAAGCATCATAACTTACCATCTTGTCCCCTTCTCCCTTCCTATCGCTAACATTAATTAAACATTTTTAATAATCCTACCACATTTAGTAAAGTTATTCGATAGTATTTGAACAAAAATTGTGTGAAGTCTGAATTTTTCTGAGCGCTGATAAAACCGAGGT
>NZ_AKIF01000045.1 GCF_000269905.1 Alkalibacillus haloalkaliphilus C5 | reverse complement strand
TAATGTACTGGGTCGATTGTATACCAATTTACACGATCTAGTTTATTTCGATAATAAGTTAATTGTCTTTTCGCAAACTTGCGAGTGTTCTGTTTAACTAGTTCAACCGTTTCATCAAAACCTCTTTCACCATTTAAATACGGAACCCACTCTTTATAACCAATTCCTTGCATCGGTTGCATGTCACTTCCGTACGTTTGATAAAGGTTACGAACTTCTTCAATTAATCCTTCCTCAATCATCTCATCAACACGTTGATTAATTCGTTCGTATAACGTTTCTCGTTCCATATCGAGTCCTATAATCATTGCGTTATAAGGTGAATCATAAGTTTGTTCCGCTTCATACTGTGACATCGGCTTTCCTGTTCTCTCAAAGACTTCTAAAGCACGAACAACTCTTCTGATATTGTTTGGGTGTATTTTGTTAGCTTGTACAGGGTCCACTTCTTTTAATTTATTATAGTAAGGTTCAACACCATTTTGTTTAATATCTTCAATTGCTTTTTCAACATATTCTTCATCTCGTTCAACGGATGAAAAATTAAAATTATAGAGTGCTGATTGGATATAGAAGCCTGTCCCACCTACTAAAATTGGAAGCTTATTTCTCTCTGTTATTTCTTCAACTGTCATGTTTAAATCTTCTTTAAACCTAGCAGCTGAATATTCATTTTCTGGTGATAATAGGTCAATGAGGTGGTGTGGAATACCTTCTGCTTCTTTGTCAGATACTTTAGCAGAACCTATATTAAACTGTTGGTAGACTTGCATAGAGTCACCATTAATTACTTCTCCATTAAACCTTTTACTTATTTCTATTCCTAGTTTCGTTTTCCCAACTGCTGTAGGGCCTATGACACTAACTAAAACAGGTTTCAAAATGGTCTCCTCGCTTTACATAATTCGTTTAAACATACGCTGCAACTCATACTCACTAAAATGAATAACGATCGGCCTACCGTGTGGACAAGTGAAAGGATCCTGACAAGTTCTTAATTCTTCTATTAAATAAGACATCTCTTCATGGCTTAAGTAATGATTAGCTTTAATTGAACGCTTACAAGACATAAGAATAGCCGCTTCTTCTCTTACTTTTTCTAAATCAATCGATTGTTCATGTGCTAAATCATCGATCATATCCCGTATAATTGATTCTTCTTCACCATTTGGGAACCAACTTGGGTAAGAACGAACTAAAAAACTATTATCGCCAAAAGGCTCTAGAAATAAACCTACCTTTTCAAGTTCTTCCTGATTTTCTTCAATTCGAATCACTTCTTGTTGAGTAAATTCAAATGTAAGTGGAATCGAAAGCTCTTGAACTTCTTTAATCGGATTGCCGAGTTTCTGTTTGAAAAATTCATATTTAATACGCTCTTGCGCAGCATGCTGGTCTACCATATATAGACCACTATCATCTTGAGCTAATATATAAGTACCGTGAAGTTGACCGATTGGATTTAAAAACGGGATTTTCTTTTCGTTTCGTTCAATATAAGATTGTTCAACTTGTTCTTCTACAAGTTCATTAGTATTTCTAGTTGTAGCTGTATTAATATTGTCATTTTCAACGGTCGGTTCCTCAGTTACACTACTTTCATCTTCGCGTACAATATTCGTGGAACCTAATTGTGTCGTATTTGGAAAAGAGCTTTGAATTGGTTCAGTAATTGGTGTAGAGTCTCGTTTTACCGAGAAGTCGAGTGACGTTTGTTCAGACTTAGGCTTCTCCTTCTTTACGCCAGATGGTATTAAGCGTTGTCCGTGTAAAACATCATAGACTGCTTGTTTGATTACATCAAATAACTCTTTTTCTTTACTAAACCTTACTTCTGTTTTCGCTGGGTGAACGTTCACATCGACCAAATACGGGTCCATATCAATCTTTAATACAACAACAGGATATCTACCGATCGGTAAAAATGTATGATAACCATCCAATATCGCTTTATTAACCATTGGGTTTTTAACGAAACGTCCATTTACAATTAAAGAAATATAGTTGCGGTTAGAACGCGTGACCTCTGGTTTAGCAATATAACCTTGGACATTATAATCAAGTGAGCTAGCGTTAACTTCTAACATGTTTTTCGCAATGTTTGTCCCATATATTTGTTGGACTGCATGGAGTAACTGGCCATTACCTGGTGTAAAAAAGATCCGCTTACCGTTATGTTCACATTCAAATCGAATATCGGGATGCGATAAAGCCATTCGGTTTATAACATCAGTTAAATGACCTAACTCGGTGTGTACTGTTTTTAAATATTTCAACCGTGCTGGTGTATTATAAAACAAGTTTTCAACCGTAATTTCAGTCCCTTTACGTTTCGTATGCTTATTATGCTCTACTAACGTCCCGCCGTGAACGACAATTTCAGTACCTGCACTTTCACCTGTAGAAGTTCTTAAAGTCAACTGACTAACTGAGGCTATACTCGCTAAAGCTTCTCCTCGAAACCCTAATGTGCTAACACGGAATAAGTCTTGCTCGTTTGTTATTTTACTCGTTGCATGACGGCCAAATGCTTTAGGGACATCTTCAGATTGGATCCCAACACCATTATCGATCACTTTAATAGAACGCAAGCCTGCTTCTTGAAGTTCAATTTTAATCCATGAACTTTCAGCATCAATACTATTTTCAATTAACTCTTTAATTACAGAGGCTGGACGTTCTACGACTTCACCGGCTGCAATTTTGTTTGAAAGTGATTCGGGTAATTCGATAATTTTGCCCATACAGCACCTCCTTTTAACTTAATTTCTTTTGGAGTTCGTAAAGCTTGTTCATCGCATCCATTGGAGTTAAGTTCATCAGATTAGTTTCACGTAACTCTTTAGCTACCTCAACTTCTCTAGTTGCAGGTGGTGCCTCTGTTTGTTCTTCAAATAACGTTAGTTGTTGCTCTTTTACAAATTCGTCTTTAATTGACTGTGTACTTTCAAATGTTTGAAGTAAATAGTTGGCACGATCTATAATCTCATCTGGTAAGTCTGCTAATTTAGCAACGTGAACACCATAGCTTTTATCAGCTTTACCTGGTTTTATTGTGTGTAAAAACACAACTTCTCCTTCTTGTTCATCGACTTCTACATGGACATTTTCCAGATTCGCAAGCGATTCATTTAAAGACGTTAACTCATGATAATGCGTGGCGAATAAAGTTTTCGCTCCAACTTGGTCGTGTAAGTGTTCGACGATTGATTGAGCTAATGCCATTCCATCATAAGTACTAGTCCCACGTCCAATTTCATCGAATAAAATTAAACTATTCTCAGTTGCATGGCTAACAGCGTGTTGAGCTTCAAGCATTTCAACCATAAATGTACTCTGCCCCGACACTAAGTCATCAGCTGCACCAATACGTGTGAAGATCTGATCAAAGACCGGAATTTTAGCATATGTTGCAGGAACGAAACACCCAATTTGCGCCATAATCGCCATTAAGCCAAGCTGTCGCATGTAAGTACTTTTACCTGCCATGTTAGGACCTGTAATAAGTAAAATACTTGTGTCATCATCCATTTCAAAGCTGTTTGGAACAAATTCTTCTTGCATCACTTGTTCAACGACAGGGTGTCTTCCTTCGTGGATACTTAGTGAATGTTCTTCATTTAATGATGGTTTCACATAATTGAATTGTTCACTTACGTTAGCAAAGCTGACGAGTACATCGATTTCGCTTATTTGTTCAGCTAATTTTTGGAGAAGCGGAATATATTGTTTCATCTGTTCACGAATTTGAACAAATAGCTCATATTCTAACGCTACACTTTTATCTTTAGCTTCTAAAATTAACCGCTCTTTTTCTTTTAATTCAGGCGTGATAAATCGTTCAGCATTAGCGAGTGTTTGCTTACGTTCATATCTTTCTGGATCGACTTGTGAAAGATTAGCTTTCGTAACCTCAATATAATAGCCAAATACTTTATTGAAACCAACTTTTAGCGATCTAATTCCTGTCTTTTCACGTTCTGTTGCTTCTAGTTGTGCTACCCATGCTTTACCATTACGAGAAGCTTCACGGTATTCGTCTAACTTACCGTCGTATCCATCTTTAATAATGTCACCTTCTGTAATCGATATCGGCGGTTCATCGTGAATACTTTTCTCTAATAGGTCGTGCATGTCTTGATAAACATGAATATCACCTAATAGTTGCGTAATCAGTTGTGATTCAAATTGGTTCAATATATCTTTTAAATGAGGGACTGCACTTAATGATTTTTTAAGTTGGATTAAATCCCTCGCGTTAACATTCCCGTATGACACACGGCCTGCTAGACGTTCTAAGTCATAAACATTTTTTAAATGTTCACGCAGTTCCCCTCGTTCAAAGAAATAGTCGATTAACGTTTGGACTTGTTCGTGGCGTCTTTCGATCGCTTCTTTTGATAACAGTGGTCTGTCTAACCATTTTTTAAGTCGACGAGCCCCCATTGCAGTTGATGTTTCGTCTAATACCGATAGTAAAGTTCCTTTTTGACTTTTGTCGCGAATCGATTCCATTAGTTCTAAATTTCTTTTTGAATAAAGATCCAGTTTCATAAATTGTTCAACTGGTACATATTCAACCCGTTGTAAGTGAGTGAGGAATCGTTTTTGCGAATGATAAATATATTGAAATAAACGACCGAATGCTTCTGAAAGCATTGGATCATTTAGTTGATCAATCAAGTAATTAAAGTCTTCTGGTATGTCACAATCATCTTGGAAAGAGATGGTCACATTTAAATAGGCTTGTAGAGATTGTTTATGTTCTTCCGGAAAATCAGAAGATACAACGACTTCTTTGACTGGACGGTTGTACAATTCACTTAGTACATCTTTGAAGCTAGTAATTTTGCTAACGAAACATTCTCCAGTAGATAAGTCGGTATAAGAAATAATATAAAGGCCCTCACGCTGAGTAATGGATGTAATGAAGTTGTTTTCATCTTCTGCTAACATGTTATCTTCCATAATGGTACCAGGAGTAACAACTTGTACCACTTCACGCTTAACGACACCCTTAGAGGCTTGAGGGTCTTCTACTTGTTCACATATAGCTACTTTATACCCTTTATTAATTAATGTACTAATATAATTTTCAGCTGAATGGTACGGAACACCACACATTGGAATCTTTTCTTCTTGGCCGCCGTCCCTTTGGGTTAGAGTAATCTCTAATTCTTTCGCTGCTTTTAATGCATCATCAAAAAACAGTTCGTAAAAGTCGCCTAAGCGAAAAAATAGAAATGCGTCTTCATTTTCAGATTTTATTTTTAAATATTGCTTGATCATTGGCGTATAATTGCCCATGTTATGTATCCCCCAATAGATAATCTCTAAACGTCATTATAGCATAGTTTGTCGAATGAATTAATAAAACCATACAGCCAAAATTAGCTGTATGGTTTTATAAAGTTAGTTTCTGTCGATTTCGATTTCAGCTAACTCTGATTCCAGTTCATCTAAATCTACATCATCTTCATCAAAACCGTCTGGCTCGACTTTTGCCCAAACTTTAGTTTCACCAATTAAATCAACAACGAATTCACGCTCAAGCTCAACTTTAACATTTTTATTTTCTTCATCAATCGTGCATTCAAGCGTATTAGGTTGTTGAGTTGCTCTTGCAACGACATCGAAGTTGTTCGTTAAGCACTTGTTGTCTTTCATCGCAATTGGTACTTTATCGACATATTGCTTTCGTTCTGTAATGACTTCTGTTTTCGTATTATCAGAATACGAATACCATACATTAATGTCATATGCTCCAGAAACTTCTACAACATGCCCTTTCTTTCTTGCTTGGTACTGATGGTTAATGATCCAGCAACCTAGAATGCTCGTTGGTTTATAGTTAGGTGAAACGGTATGAGAGGTTTCGGTAAATTTCTTACCTTTACCACAAACTGCTTTCGTAATAATCTCACGATAATCTCGACCCGCCATATTAACTTTCCTCCTCTTTAATTAGCCAATTTATAATATGGTTATTAGGCATATATTGTGAATCTAAAATCTATAGCTTAATAGATGTATACTCATTCATATGCTCATGCCCATTAAAACGTTCATATGGCTAGAGGAAATACCGGTTGTTGGTATAAAAATACACTGCTCACTCATTACTCTTTTAAAGTTAGGACTCGCATCGCTACATCAAAATGCTTCGCTTTCACCCGCAGAGCACAAGTGCAACTTCTGCTCATGCTCCCTACGGTCGCTTGTCGCAGTGTTTTCTTTGCCGGGGCACGGCTCGAGCCAGGCAACTTCATCGAAACTGCATCACTCGGCAGACAAAGGAACTTCGGCTAAGTACCGGACGTCAATCACAAACGCCGAAGTGACCCACATCCTGTGCGCCTCTGGGGGTCTCGAGACTCGTGCTGTTCCTGTGACGACCCGGACGGTCTAATGTCGGCGTTGGTCACAAATGTAGATTTCAAAAGCTTCAGCGCTTTAATTTGCGCCGAGTAACCGCAGGCGCAGGACGTGACCGTTTTTAGCGACCTGGAGTCTACGCATTTTGATTCCGCTTAGTTCAACTCACCTAATAGCAAAATTGGCACGGGTGCTTGTTTTAATTGTTATTGTCCTATCCCTTTTCATTTTATTATAGATGTATAATTAAATAATTAGAGCACCAATTAGCGCCATAAAACCTTTCAAATGATTTAATATCATGTATATCAACGGTTCAGGTAAAAGACACCCACTCTTTACAGCGTTAAAATTGTACAGCTACCCCAACAAATATTTAAGAGCCTAAAATTAAAAATCCTCGGCTTTGAACATTTAAGTTCGAAACCAAGGATTAGTTATGATGATTAATTCACAAGTTAGTATTTTAACTCTTTACCTGTTTCACCTTTTAAAACATTGCCACCTGTTGCTCTAATGATTTCATTAGTCACTTCATCAGCTATTGTTTTTGTAACACGTTGTAGGATGTCATTTACAACAACTTGAGACTCTTTAAATTCTTGAACGATTGGAATTTCATCTAATTCGTTTTGTAGACGATCCAATTCTTCTTCAACGCGTTTTTGAGCTTCCTGTTTGTCATAATGCTGTAGGTTAACAGCCTGCTTTTGTAACGCTTTGATTTTCTTAATGTGGCTTTGAATTTTATTATTATTGTTAATTTTCACTTCTAATTGTTTAAAGCGTTCGATTTCTTCGATGTTAGCTAATTTGTAAGCTAGCTCATTTGCTTCTTTGATGACTTCTTGTCTTGTATACTTTGCCATATTAACTCACCTCAACTGACTCTTCAACCATGACGCCATCAAGCGTCCAAGTTTTAGCTTCTGTAATTTTTACTTCTACGATTTGTCCGATTGCCGATCTTGGCCCTGTAAAGTTAACAAGTTTACTATGCTCAGTATAACCAGCTAATACATCAGGATTGTTTTTACTCTCACCTTCGACTAAAACTTTAACTGTTTCACCTTCATACTTTTTCATTGCTTCAGCAGATAAAGCATTTACTTTCTTGTTTAGACGTTGAAGGCGTTCTTTTTTCTCATCCATAGAGATCTTATCATTAAATTTAGCTGCTGGTGTACCATCTCTTGGAGAGAAAATAAAAGTATAAGCACCTTCAAAGCCAACTTCATCGTAAAGTGAAAGCGTATCTTCAAATTGCTCCTCAGTTTCGTTAGGAAAACCGACAATAATGTCTGTTGAGAACGAAGCATGAGGAATCGCTTTTTTAATTTTACCAACTAACTCTAAATATTGTTCGCGCGTGTATTTACGTCCCATTAACTTCAGTACATTAGAGTTACCTGATTGTACTGGTAAATGGATGTATGGCATTAAGTTGCCACCTTTGGCTAGAACTTCGATTAAACGATCATCGAAATCTCTAGGGTGTGATGTTGTAAAGCGTACTCTTGGAATATCAATTTTACGAATTTCATCCATTAAGTCACCTAAACCGAATTCGATATCATCGAAGTCTTTACCATATGCGTTAACATTTTGACCTAATAAAGTCACTTCTTTGTAGCCTTGTGCTGCTAAGTGGCGTACTTCTTGAATAATATCTTCTGGGCGACGGCTACGTTCCTTACCACGTGTATAAGGAACGATACAGTAAGTACAGAATTTATCGCAACCGTACATAATATTGACCCATGCTTTAATGTTACCTTGACGACGTTTTGGAAGATTTTCTATAACGTCACCTTCTTTAGACCAAACTTCAACAACACGCTCTTTACTTAAGTGAGCGTTTTGAACGAGTTGTGGTAAACGGTGAATATTGTGCGTACCGAATATTAAATCTACTTGATGGTGCTTCTCTAAAATTCGATTAACAACTGACTCTTCTTGTGACATACAGCCACATACACCGATAATTAAATCAGGGTTTTCAACCTTTAATGGTTTTAAGTGTCCAATCTCACCAAACACTTTGTTTTCAGCGTTTTCACGAATTGCACAAGTATTAAGAAGAATGATATCAGCCTCTTTTTGATCAGTAGTGGCCTCATACCCCATCTCTTCTAAAATTCCTGACATAACTTCAGTATCATGCTCGTTCATTTGGCAGCCATAAGTGCGAATTAAATATTTACGGCCAGTACCTAGTCCTTTAAACTGCTCGTCGATCTCAAAATTGTCATGGTACTTAACATCTTGCTTACCACGCTTTTGGGCTTTACGTAAGTTTGGCGGTTCGTAAGTAGCTTCAAAATATTTAATAAAATCATCTGATGTTTTATCTTTTAAACGATTGAGATTATCCTGGTCGGATTTTATGTCCGATGGATTAGATTGTTTTATTTGATTCTGTTCATTCCTTTGCTTCTCATTCATGACAAGGCTCCTTTCATTAAGTATCCTATATACAACATACGCATACCTCTTATCAGTATAATTGCTCAACGTGATTTTAACAATAATCATATCAAAAATCCAAATTAAAACCCAAAAGTTGTCATAATTAAGACAAACTTTTGGGTTAGTTAATTTATTAATCTAAATGTCTAACAAAATTGTCATAAGAAAACTTATGGACATCTTCTGAAGAATAGCGTTCTAATACTTTTTGAATTAAATTGTCGTAGTCACCGATGTGTTCTAACTGTTTAATCGTTTTATTTATTCCGTCAAAATCAGAACCGAAAGCAATCGAGTCTTGACCACCAAGTTCATATAAATGATCTAAATGCTTAACTAAATCATTAATCGTTACTTCATCACCTTCTGCAGTGAAATATGGAACAAATGTTAACCCTACTGGTGCTTTTTTATTAAAGAACTGTTTTAGGTGTTCATCAGAAACGTTACGGTCATGTGCATAGATTGATTTTGCATTTGAATGTGAAAACATTGGATAGCTCGCAAACTTTAATACATCATCAATGCCAGCTGGAGATAAATGAGAACAGTCGGTATATACTTTATACTCATTTAGTACTTCAACGACTTCTTTTCCGAAAGCTGTTAAACCTTTTTCAGGTTTCTCTACACAAGTTCCAGATACCGCATTCGAATTATTCCACGTCAGCCCAACTGCTTTGATGCCTAGTCTTAATAATGTACGTAATTTGTGTAAATCTTCACCTATTACGTGACAACCTTCTAAAGTTAACATCGCACCTTTTTCGTGTGGTTTTAATGATTCAATGTCTTCTTTACTTTGTACCCACTTAATATTGTCATAAGGCTTAACAACTTTCTCGTGAAAAAGATCAACCATTTCTAAAGCAGCATTAAAATAGTCTCCCTCTTTTTCTGGAGGTACAAATATTGCAAAACATTGGACTTTTACAGGGCTATCCACCCACTTAGAATATGAAATATGTAAGTCATCATCGTCAAAAGTCTTTGAACGATCTTCCCATAGTTTTAATAAAGCGTCACAGTGCATATCTATCACCATAACGATCCCCCTCTCCCTATACAAAAAAATTAAAATTTCGTATATTCCCATTTTACTAACAATTAAAGAATAGGCAATAAAATTGACAGAAAAAAATAATGAGAATGATTTCCATAAGTTTTTGAATACAAAAAAAGTACAAAGCTAATGTTAGCTTTGTACTTCAACACTTTAGTTGTTGTTATCTCGGCTCAACAATTAGCTTGATTGCCGTACGCTCTTCTTGTTCGATCGTAATATCTGTAAATGCTGGAATACAAATCAAGTCAACACCACTAGGAGCAACAAACCCTCTTGCTATGGCTACAGCCTTAACAGCTTGGTTCAGTGCACCTGCACCAATTGCTTGAATTTCGGCAGAGCCACGCTCTCTTAATACGTTCGCTAATGCACCTGCCACTG
The DNA here is from genome assembly GCF_000269905.1 of Alkalibacillus haloalkaliphilus C5. Taxonomy (GTDB): domain Bacteria; phylum Bacillota; class Bacilli; order Bacillales; family Alkalibacillaceae; genus Alkalibacillus; species Alkalibacillus haloalkaliphilus_A. The sequence goes on along the minus strand of NZ_AKIF01000045.1, from coordinate 7,933 downwards.
AATTTGGATTTGATTTCGATGATACTTTGAGTATTTCCATCCCTAGTTCCTCCTTCAATTACTATAGTGATTTCATAATTAATCTATTCAGCATTTCTACGACCTATTCCTTTTATTATGAACTAATTATCGGAAAAATTCAAATAATTTGTCTATTCGAAGTTGAGATGGTCATCATTGATCAATATTCTCTTAATGTTTTTACCTTCACCTGTTTTTGGATCGACTTTTGCAACGACACCACTTAAGACCGTTTGATCGGTTTCAGGAATGTCAAAGCGAACCGGCAAACCTGTTTTAAACTTACGAATGACAGCTTCTTTTTCTACTCCTAAAATGCTGTTATATGGTCCAGTCATACCAACATCCGTAATATAAGCGGTTTTATTAGGCAAAATTCGTTCATCTGATGTTTGAATATGTGTATGTGTACCTACAACTACTGACGCTTTCCCATCTAGGTACCACCCCATTGCTTGCTTTTCGCTTGTTGCTTCAGCATGAAAGTCTACAAATATAATATTCGTTTCTTTCTTTGCTTCCTTAATCAATTGATCGACGACAGTAAAAGGGTCATCTATAGGGTTCATAAACGTACGGCCTTGAATATTAATAACAGCAACTTTTTTTGAGCCCATTTTATAAAATTGAAGGCCTGTTCCTGGTGTTCCTTCTGGATAATTTCCTGGTCTAACAAGTTGGTGAGCATCGTCAATAAAGTCAAAAATCTCACGTTTATCCCAAGCGTGGTTACCTAACGTGACAATATCTGCTCCCCAATCAAGGATCTGCTGATAGATTTTTTTTGTTATACCTTTGCCGTGCGCAGCATTCTCACCGTTTACAATGGTCAAGTCAGCTTGATATTGCTTTTTTAAGTTTGGTAGTTGGTTTTGTAGTGCTGTGCGTCCAGGCTTACCTACAATATCGCCAATAAATAGAATATTCATAACTAGATCCTTTCTAAAACTATAATCTTTTTGAAGTTAATGGTCTATTAAGATTAGCTTACTATTTTCTTTTATAATTCATCGTTACATACTTAATAAGTCTAGTCAAAATAAAAGACGCTAATCGCCGTCTTTTATTACTTAGCATATTCTACTGCACGTGTTTCACGAATAACTGTTACTTTAATATGTCCTGGATATTCTAATCCTTCTTCAATCTTGTGACGAATATCGCGAGCTAATGTAACAGCTGTTGAATCATCAATATCATCTGGACGAACCATAATTCTAACTTCACGACCAGCTTGAATTGCGAATGACTTCTCAACACCTTCATAAGCATCTGCTATTTCTTCTAGTTTTTCTAAACGTTTAATATAATTCTCTAGTGATTCACTTCGAGCTCCTGGTCGAGCAGCTGATAGAGCATCAGCAGCGGCAACGATTACAGAGATGATACTAGTTGCTTCTTCATCACCGTGGTGTGAAGCAATAGCATTAACAACCGTATCATTCTCTTTATACTTTTGGCCTAGCTCTTTACCGATTTCAACGTGACTGCCTTCCACTTCATGGTCAACAGCTTTGCCGATATCGTGTAATAAACCAGCTCTTCTAGCCAACTGCTCATCTTCTCCTAGTTCTCCAGCTAATAGTCCAGACAAGTAAGCGACTTCTAGAGAGTGTTTTAGAACGTTTTGACCATAACTCGTACGGTACTTCAGTCGTCCAATGATTTTAACTAAGTCAGGGTGGATGCCATGAGCACCAATATCAAATGTCGCTTCTTCACCCACTTCTCTGATGTATTCATCAACTTCACGACGAGACTTCTCTACCATTTCCTCAATTCGTGCAGGGTGAATTCTTCCGTCCTGCACAAGGTTTTCAAGTGCAATGCGAGCAATTTCGCGTCTGATCGGGTCAAAACCAGAAAGAATGACAGCTTCAGGTGTGTCATCAATAATTAGGTCAATACCAGTTAATGTTTCAAGAGTACGGATATTACGACCTTCCCTACCGATGATTCTTCCTTTCATCTCATCATTTGGTAGGTTAACAACAGAGACTGTCGTTTCAGAGACGTGCTCAGCTGCTAAACGTTGAATAGCTAGTGATAAGATGTTTTTAGCTTTCTTATCAGCCTCTTCTTTAGCTCGAGATTCTTCACGTTTAATAATCATAGCTGTTTCATGAGCCATCTCTTTCTCAACACGATCAAGAATAGCTTGCTTAGCTTGTTCTTCAGTTAAGCCAGAAATTCTTTCTAACTCTGCTTGTTGTGTCGATAACAATTCTTCCACTTTGCTTTCAGCTTTATTTAGTTGTTGTTGTTTTTCGTTTAATGACTCCTCTTTGTTTTCTAATGTTAGCTCACGTTTATCCAACGTTTCACTTTTACGATCAAGCGTTTCTTCTTTTTGCATGAGTCGATTCTCTTGCTTTTGGATTTCATTTCGACGCTCTCGTAATTCTTTTTCTTGCTCTTGGCGTAAACGATGACTTTCGTCTTGAGCTTCTAAAAGAGCTTCCTTCTTGGCAGCTTCTGCATTTCTTCTGCCTTCCTCTTCTATTTTACGAGCAAATTCTTCAGCACTAGAAATTTTAGCTTCCGCAATCGAACGACGAATCAGGTAACCAACAACAGTACCGACAACTAAAGCAAGCAAAATGGAGATGATTAAAATTGCCATACTATCCATACATTCACCTCCTCTTGCTATTCATTTGTTTCAAACTTTCATTTTCATTTCGGTCGGTAATGTACAATCATTCATCATAAGCATCAAAGTATAAAATGAAAATTATACATATTAATTTTAAGCTTGTCTATCGTTCATGTCAAGGAATTGTCAAACTATTTAACTATATGTCTAAAAAAATGTTATACTTTCAGCTTATATTTTCAAAGAAAATTAATACAACACCTTTACTCAATTTTGTACGAGAAAAGGTGTTGTAAAGATCTATTCTAGCTCTAATTTTTCTTGTGCTTCCGAATCTTCTGATGCTTCGTCATCTATATTGTAGTGAGCTCGAATTTCATTATGAATTTGTTCATAAATATCTGGGTTATCTTTTAAGAATTGCTTAGCATTCTCTCGACCTTGTCCCAATTTATCACCATTATAAGAAAACCATGCTCCACTCTTTTGGACAACTTCTAAGTTAGAGCCGATATCTAATATTTCACCTTCTTTAGAAATACCTTCACCGTACATAATGTCCACTTCAGCTTGTTTGAATGGTGGTGCTACCTTATTTTTCACTACTTTAACACGTGTTTTATTACCTACCATATCATTACCTTGCTTTAACGTTTCAGCACGACGAACTTCTAGGCGTACAGAAGAATAGAACTTTAACGCACGTCCACCTGGTGTCGTTTCAGGGCTACCGAACATTACACCAACTTTTTCACGAATTTGGTTAATGAATACAGCAGTTGTATTCGATTTATTAATAGCACCTGATAGTTTTCTAAGTGCTTGTGACATTAAACGGGCTTGTAAACCGACGTGAGAGTCTCCCATTTCACCTTCGATTTCTGCTTTAGGTACTAATGCTGCTACAGAGTCAACAACAATAATATCTACTGCACCACTACGTACTAGTGCCTCAGCAATTTCTAAAGCTTGTTCACCTGTATCTGGCTGTGAAAGTAGTAACTCATCTATATTAACACCTAATCTTCTCGCGTAGACCGGGTCTAAAGCGTGCTCAGCATCAATAAATGCAGCTTGGCCACCTTGATTTTGTGCTTCTGCAATGGCATGTAGTGCAACTGTTGTTTTACCAGAAGATTCAGGACCATATATTTCAACGATTCTTCCTCTCGGGTAGCCACCAACACCTAATGCTACGTCGACTCCTAGAGAACCAGTTGATACAGTTGAAATAGCTTGCCCTTCCTGTTCTCCCAGTTTCATAATAGAGCCTTTACCAAATTGTTTTTCTATTTGTTTTAGTGCCATATCTAATGCTTGTTTACGATCGCTCATAATTACATTCCCCTTTCGTTCATCTATATCTATCATACTATGAATTAGATCATTTGCCAAGAAAAAAAGCGAATATTTGTTCTGTTTTTTATGAAGTCATGATATGGATTAACTGTTTGAGCCCAGCTTGAACTGCTTCATCTCTAATTTGATTGCGGTCTCCAGAGAAATGGTAATGTTCACACTTAGTTTCTCCATTGTAATTAATAGCAATAAAAACTGTTCCAGGTTCATAACCATTGACTTCATCCGGACCTGCAACACCAGTGAAGCTTATTGATATATTGGAGTCCACCATTCGTTGCGTATTGTCTGCCATTAACTTGGCACATGCCTCGCTGACAGCACCTTCGTTTTGTAAAAGGTTATGGGGAATGCCAACTATTTCTTCTTTCATATCATCTGTATACGAAATAATACTCCCTTTGAACAGTTGAGAAACCCCTTTATTCGCAACTATTGTCGAAGCAAATTGACCTCCTGTAATACTTTCACAAGCTGAAAGAGTCATCTCATGTTTCGATAGAAGGTAAATCAACTGTTGATCAAGCGACTGATCACCATAACCGAAGAAGTAGTCTCCAACCCGCTCATGGACTAGCTGCTCAGTATCGTCTAATAATTCAATTGCTTCCGCTTCTTTGTTTGATTTTGCTGTTAATCGAATTATAATGTAGCCGTTTCCCGCTAATGGTGCAATCGTAGGGTTCGTTTGTTCTTGTATTAAGTCAAGTAACTCAGTTTCTAATGCTGACTCACCTATACCTTGAAACGTTAGGATACGATGGAATAGCTTACCTTCTGTTAACCCTTTATCGTGGAGAAATGGAATTACTTTTTCGTTTGCAATCCATTTCATTTCTTTAGGAACCCCAGGTAAAAAGAACCATAGAACACCTTTATGTTCAAAATGTAAGCCAGGAGCCATACCGACCTTATTATGAAACACTTCTCCACCATTGAAAAATAGTGCTTGTTTACGATTGTTTTCAGTCATCGTTAAATTTCGTTCAGTATAATAACTTTGAACTTCTTGAAACGTAGGCTCATCTAATTTCAAGTCCGTCTCAAATAAACTGGCAGCAACCTCACGCGTTAAGTCATCTTCTGTGGGACCAAGCCCGCCTGTAACTATAATGATATTTGATCTTTTTTGTGCTTGTTCAAACACACTAGCTAAACGGTTAAAGTTATCCCCAACCGTTTGATGGTAATAAACATTTAAGCCGATGTTATTCAGTTTCTCAGATAGCCAACTTGCATTTGTATCAACGATTTGCCCTAATAACAGTTCTGTACCTACTGAGATAATTTCACATTTACTATTCATTACTTGGAATCCCTCATTACATGCCAATTTTTCTTAAAGTAGTCAACACCTGATATTACCGTAACTAATGCTGCTAAATATAGCAAAATTGTACCGATTGGTAACCCAATATAAGAAAATGGGAAATGATGCAGTAATAAAAATGCAGCTGAACCAATTTGTAATGTCGTTTTTAATTTCCCCATTTGACTTGCAGCTAAAACGATTCCATCACCAGCTGCAACTAAACGTAATCCTGTAACGGCAAATTCTCTACTTATAATGATAATCACGATCCAAGCTGGTGCCATCCCTAATTCAACTAAACAAATTAGCGCCGCTGAAACTAACAACTTATCAGCTAATGGATCTAAGAACTTTCCAAGGTTCGTCACTAGGTTATATTTACGAGCATAGTATCCGTCTAACCAATCTGTTAAAGAAGCGACAATAAATATAATAGCAGCTAGCAGATGTGTAACAGGCAGCTCATAGGCGCCGATGTTATAACTGCCCCAATCTAATGGTGCTACTAATAAAATGATAAAAATCGGAATTAAAAATAGTCGTGAAATAGTAATTTTATTTGGTAAATTCATACTGCGGTCCTCCAATTTTATTTACTGCAAGATCTATAGTTTATTTTAACCGAAAAAGAAATCCTTTGCGATTAAAAGCAAAGGATTAGTCTTCTTCATGATCATTTTGCCATATAATTTCAATACGTTGATGGACATTGTCGTTCGGATCGACTTCATACTCAAGCTCGACACCGCTCACTTCAATATCAAATCCACTTGCACGCCCTATGTTCATCTCTAGTTCAACTTCATTTCCATCTGAATCAAACTCAAATGGTGAATCATCATTACTAAACATTCCTGAAAAAAGTTGTGACTCTTCTCCATCTTCTGTTAAGTCAACTTCTAAGTAAGTTTCATCGTTTACTGTAAATGTAACCTCAAATGAATCCGCATCAACTAATTCATATGTCGTTCTTGGTGTACTGTCTTGATTAACCTCAAGCACGTTTAAGCTAGGATTAACTTCCTCAACCTCATCTTCTTCAGTCGACTCTTCCTCATCTTCATTTGATGCTTCCTCATCACCGTTTTCTTCGTTCTCATCGTCTTCATCATCTTCTGGTGCAGTAATGATTTCTTGAGGGGATTGTTCGTTTTCACCATCTGTTATGGCAGGCTGAATATAATTAACAATTGAATACCATATGGCAAACCCGATTCCAATAATTAATAAAAATACTAATAATTTTGGTAGAAGGGTGAAGATTTGATTACTTGCTTTTTGAGCCTTGCTATTCTTTCTTGATGGCGTCATATATTCATACGTTCGATCGTCCCCTGAAGGCAACTCATTAGCATATTCATTTATAAGCTCATCGCCGCTTAATCCAACAGCATCTGCATATTCTCTAACGAAAGCGCGAACATAGAAATTACCAGGAATTGTATCCCATTGATGATCTTCAATTGCCGTTAAATAGCGCTTTTGAATTTTAGTAGATTCGGCTAGCTGTGCAATTGTGAGTCCTTTTTCTTCTCTAGCTTCTTTTAGTCTTTGCCCTAATTCCATTGATTAACACCATCCATTTAAAAGTCAAACATAGAAAAGCCATCCTGTTCATCAAATTGTGGTCTTTGAATTTTCTCATACTTAATTTCTTCATCTACACTATTTCGAAGTTCGATAAAATAATCAAAGTCATCTAAAGAATATTCAGAGTTTTGAACGAATACATCAGGGTGTTCAACCACTTTAACTGCAGGTATACTCATCACTTCTCTTATTAGTTGCCAATGTTTTTCTGTAGCTCGCTTCATCGAAACAACACCGTCGATGATAAATAAATTATCTGCTCCGTATTCGTCTTTAATTAGCTGACTACGGACCGTCTGTTTCAATAATGTACTTGATAAAAATAACCATCTTTTATTGGCACAAACACTGGCTGCAACGATTGATTCAGTTTTACCGACTCTTGGCATTCCTCTAATACCAATTAAAACGTGCCCTTCTTTTTTATAAAGCTCCGCCATGAAATCCACTAATAAACCTAACTCGTCACGTACGAATCGGAACGTCTTCTTGTCGTCTGAATCACTTTTTATGTAACGGCCGTGCATTACAGCTAATTTATCACGTAATTTCGGACGTCTAATTTTCGTTACTCGAATTGTATCCATAGTATTTAAAATACTTATTAAACGCTCGATTTGGCGATCATCTTTACTTAATAACAACATTCCTCGTCGGTGATCTTCTACACCATTAATCATAATAATATTAATAGATAACATTCCTAATAAAGAAGAAATATCACCTAATAGGCCAGGCCGATTATATTTAATTTCATATTCTAAATACCAATCTTTACGTTCATCCATCACAATCAGCCTCTCGTACCAATTATAATATATGTCCAAAGTCTACAGACATGTTATTTCTATAATAAATTATTTTAATATTAATGAAAAGGTTAAAAGGATAAATAATGAAATTTAATACAAATGTAAAAAACTCCGCAAAGTGTATCGTTCACTTTACGGAGCTAAGTATTATCTGTCAGTACCTTCGTTTTGAACAAGTTTAACCATCATACTTGCAATTGATTTACGCTCTTCTTCAGAAGCAACATTCCAAAGATCCCTTAA
>NZ_AKIF01000044.1 GCF_000269905.1 Alkalibacillus haloalkaliphilus C5 | reverse complement strand
AGTGGGGATTTACAACAAGCGAAAGTTTTTATTTCCATTTTCGGTGATGATGAACAACAAGAAGAAACATTAATAGGCTTAGCAAAGTCTAAAGGTTTCATTAGAACTGAAATTGGCAAGCGTATTCGATTACGTAAAACGCCAGAGATCTCATTTGAAATTGATGAAGCTATTCAATACGGAAACAAAATCGAAAACATTTTAAATGATCTCAATAGGGAATAACCTTTATATACACGTTTAAAGGATAGACAATTACGTCTATCCTTTAGTGTGTATTTAAGATATAATCTTTTTGGTTGTAATTAACCAAAAGGCTTTTACATAAAAGAGGTGCATTGAATGAACGGATTTATTCCATTATGGAAGCCAAAAGGGATGACTTCACACGATTGTGTTATGAAACTACGAGGAATATTAAGGACGAAAAAGATTGGACACACTGGTACGTTAGACCCTGAAGTTGAAGGTGTATTGCCGATTACAGTAGGAAAGGCAACTAAATTGACAACGTTAATTACTGACCAACCTAAAACATACGTTGCTGAAGTTTCTTTAGGTAAGCAAACAACGACTGAAGACCACACAGGTGAAGTGGTTGATCAGAAAGACATTCCTGAAACACTTACTATTGAACAATGTAATGATGTAATTAAACATTTTGAAGGTACACTAACTCAAGTTCCACCAATGTATTCTGCAGTTAAAGTTAACGGAATGAAACTATATGAATATGCTCGAGAAGGACTTGAAGTAGAGCGTCCGAGTCGAGAAGTTACAATTTATAATATAACTAACTTAAGTCAACAGTTAAAAATACACAATCAACAAGATATAAGGTTTTCCTTTCAAGCTACTTGTTCGAGCGGGACTTACATTAGAACTCTTTGTGTTGATATTGGTAAAATGCTAGGATACCCAGCTCACATGTCTCACTTAGTTAGAGAAGAGGCAGGTTCATTTAAATCACATGAATCTGTTACATTTGAGCAGCTAGAAGCCGCCAAAAAAGATGAACAAGTCGAAAAGTTTATTATTAACCCGTCATCCCCTTTATCTTATTTACCATTATATATAGCAAATAATGATGAAATTATTCGGTTTAAGCATGGACAAGTACTGCCTGTTCCCTCTAAACTAAAAGAAGTTGACTTGTTTAGAGTTGAAGATGAACTAGGACAATTAATTGCATTATATCAACACCATCCGACTAAACCTGGCCAAATTAAACCGTTTAAGGTATTGCAATCGTAAAGAAGGTGAATTTATGGAAGTTATTGAACTGTCATTGAGTGAAAGTAGCCATTTCCCGACATTAGATGAAGTTAGTATTGCTGTAGGTTATTTTGATGGTGTACATAAAGGGCATCAAGCAGTGATACAAACGGCAATCAATCAAGCAAATCAACTTAATATAAAATCTGGAGTCATGACGTTTAGCCCACATCCATTAACAGTTATTAAAGGAGAGCCACTTTCTGATTACTTAATAACGTCACTTAATGAAAAGCTAGACTTGTTTAAAAGTATGGATTTAGATTATGTAATTATTGTGACTTTTGATCGTCATTTAGCTAAACTATCACCACAATCATTTGTTGATCAGTTTTTTACTGACTTAAATGTCAAACATGTAGTAGGTGGATTTGACTTTTCTTTCGGTCATAAAGGGGCTGGAAAAATTCAAGAAATGGAAAGCTATTCAAAAGGAAGGTTCACCCATTCTGTAGTTGATCAAGTCTCAATAAAAAATGAAAAAGTTAGCTCAACCTTAATAAGGGAACAACTTTCTTTAGGTAACCTTGAGTACACAGAACAACTATTAGGCCGTCCATTTAAAATTAAATCTAAAGTTAAAGAAGGGTACAAACGAGGTAGAGAGATTGGTTTCCCTACTGCCAACTTAGATGTTGACCCAGAACATAAAGTACCAAGAGTGGGCGTTTATGTTGTGCAAGTTGAATACGCCAATCAAACATATGGTGGAATGGCAAGTGTCGGATACAATCCTACATTTGAGGGTGAACATGACAAGCCAATTATTGAAGTCAATGTTTTTGATTTTGACCAAAATCTATATGGCGAAGAGATCGTCGTTTCATTTTTGCACTACATTCGTAATGAAGAAAAATTCGACAATGTTGATACATTAGTCGATCGAATAAAACAAGATGAGGTTGAAGCGAAAAAATTCTTATCGAAATATAGATAATACTTGCATTTAGCGCTTATAACGTGTATTGTAATTATTGTATGAAATTAACCTTGTTCTTGGCATAACGTCTCTCCGCCGAATGCTAGGAAGAAGGGGATTATAAAATATTAGGAGGTGAATAGGATGGCAATTTCACAACAACGCAAAAGCGAATTAATCAGCGAATTTAAGACTCACGAGAATGATACTGGTTCTCCAGAGGTACAGGTAGCTATCCTAACAGAACAGATTACTACTTTAAACAATCACTTACGTGAGCACAAAAATGACCACCACTCTCGTCGTGGTTTAATGAAAATGGTTGGTAGACGTCGTCATTTGTTAAACTATCTACGTAACAAAGACATTCAACGCTACCGTGAATTGATCAATCAACTTGGTCTACGTCGATAAGGTTTGTCACAAAAAGCGGGGATATCACCCGCTTTTTCTTTATCATAAAGCTTTTACAAGCATAACGACAAGTAATAAAATGAATAATAAAAGTGTACTTGTGATTACATAAGAACAGTTTTTGGAAGGAGCAATTAAAACTATGACGAATGAAATGAAGTCATATTCGATCGATGTTGGTGGAAGACAATTAACATTTGAAATTGGGGAAGTTGCTAAACAAGCAAATGGTGCAACGATGGTAAGATACGGTGATACATCAGTATTAGTAGCTGCTACAGCCTCTAATGAACCTAAAGATTTACCTTTCTTCCCACTTACAATTAACTATGAGGAAAAATTATACGCTGTTGGTAAGATCCCCGGTGGTTTCATAAAGCGTGAAGGTAAACCAAGTGATAAAGCTGTTTTAACTTCTCGTTTAATTGATCGACCAATTAGACCATTATTTGCTGATGGTTTTAGAAATGAAGTACAAGTGATGAGTACCGTAATGAGTGTTGATCAAGATTGTTCTTCGGAAATTGCCGCTATGACCGGTTCTTCCCTCGCATTATGCATCTCAGATATTCCATTTGATGGACCAATTGCTGGTGTTAATGTTGGTCGAGTAAATGGAGAGTTTGTTATTAACCCTACGATTGAACAAATGAAAGAAAGTGACATCGAATTAACAGTAGCTGGTACTAAAGATGCAATCAACATGGTTGAGGCTGGTGCGCAAGAGGTACCAGAAGATATTATGTTAGAAGCGATTATGTTTGGCCATGAAGAAATTAAACGTTTAGTCGCATTCCAAGAAGAGATTGTTGCAGAAGTAGGTAAAGAGAAAATGGAAGTGACATTATTCACTCCAGAAGAAGACATTGCTTCAGAAGTTGAGAAATTAGCCAAAGACAAGCTAGTTTTTGCAATTAAAACAGAAGAAAAATTAGCTCGTGAAGAGGCGATTGACGCTGTAAAGAAAGAAATCGTTGAACAATATGAAGAAGCAGAAGCAGAAAGTGACGTAATCGGACAAGTTAAAGCGGTGCTAGATTCAATTGTTAAAGAGGAAGTACGTCGCTTAATTACTGTAGATAAAATCCGCCCTGATGGTCGTAAAGTTGATGAAATTCGTCTATTAACTTCACGTACTGAAGTTTTACCGAGAACACATGGTTCTGCGATGTTCACTCGTGGACAAACGCAAGCTTTAAGTGTATGTACACTTGGGCCTTTAGGCGATGTGCAAATTCTAGATGGGTTAGATCTTGAAGAAGAAAAACGTTTTATGCACCACTACAACTTCCCACAGTATAGTGTAGGTGAAACGGGTCCTGTTCGTGGCCCAGGTAGACGTGAAATTGGTCACGGAGCATTAGGTGAACGCGCCTTAGATCCTGTCATTCCAGATGATAGTGAATTCCCTTATACGATAAGAGTTGTTTCTGAAATATTAGAATCAAACGGTTCTACTTCACAAGCTAGTATTTGTGCAGGAACAATGGCGATGATGGATGCAGGGGTACCACTTAAAAGACCAGTTGCAGGTATTGCAATGGGGTTAGTTAAAGCCGGTGAGAACTATACGGTACTAACTGACATTCAAGGTATGGAAGATGCTTTAGGTGACATGGACTTTAAAGTAGCTGGTACAAGCGAAGGTGTTACAGCGCTACAAATGGACATTAAAGTTGACGGTTTATCAAAAGAAATTTTAGAAGAAGCCTTAACACAAGCGAAAAAAGGTCGCATGGAAATTTTAGACCATATGGTTGCGACCATTCCACAACCACGTGAAGAACTTTCTGAATACGCGCCTAAAATCGAAAAAATTACAATTAAACCAGATAAAATCCGTGATGTTATTGGGCCAAGTGGTAAACAAATTAATAAAATCATCGAAGAAACAGATGTTAAAATCGATATTGAACAAGATGGTCGCATATTCATTTCATCACCAGATCGTACTAAGATTAACCATGCCAAACAAATTATTGAAGATTTAGTGCGCGAGGTTGAGGTAGGTAAGATCTATTTAGGTAAAGTAAAACGCGTTGAAAAGTTCGGTGCATTTGTAGAACTATTCAGCGGTAAAGATGGACTAGTTCATATTAGTGAACTTGATGAACAACACATCAAAAACGTAACTGACGTAGCTGATGTCGGTGATGAGATGTTAGTTAAAGTTAAAGAAATTGACCAACAAGGTCGTGTCAACTTATCACGTAAAGCAGCATTAAAAGAACAAGAATCAGAACAATCCATGTAGTTGGAAACATAAGATAGAGCTGGTGTTTACCAGTTCTTTTTTATGTCATGACATTTATGAAATTAATAGTTAATGGGAGAGGTTTATACAGTGTTACAAAGATACGAACTCAACAACGGCTTAAAAGTGGTTGAAGAGCAAATGGACGGGGTTCGTTCTGTTTCAATCGGAATATGGATTTTGACTGGATCACGCAATGAACCCGAAAATATTAATGGTATTTCACATTTGATTGAACACATGCTTTTCAAAGGAACTGACAAAAGGTCTCCAAAAGATATAGCTGAAGCTTTCGATAAAATTGGGGGACAAGTCAATGCATTCACTTCAAAAGAGTATACTTGTCTTTATGCAAGAGTTATGGACCAACATGCTGAAGAAGCATTAGAAGTGCTGTCTGATATGATTTTAAACTCTAAATTTGTTGAAGAAGAGCTTGAAAGAGAAAAGAAAGTCGTATTAGAAGAGATACTAATGACAGAAGATGATCCAGATGATATCATTCACGACTATTTGCATGAAGTGAGCTTTGAAAGTCACCCATTGTCACAATCAATTTTAGGCAGTCGTGAAGCGTTACATAATTTATCTAGGTCAGATATTATAAATTATATGGAACGATATTACACATCTGAACGTATGGTCGTTTCAATAGCAGGTAACGTTCCAGTAAACTTTCGCGACAAAGTGTCTACACACTTAGGGGATATTAGGTCGAATGATCAGCATGAAGACAGTATGAAGACAATTTTCACTTCAGGCAATGTTGACAAAACTGACGATACTAGTCAATCCCACTTGTGTATCGGTTATAATGGCTATCCTATTGGAACTGATGAAGTATTGACTGTCTCTGTCTTAAACAACGTACTAGGCGGTAGTATGAGCTCTAGGATGTTCCAGCAAGTTAGAGAAGAAAAAGGTTTGTCCTATGCTATATTTTCATTTCACAATCCATTCCGCGATAACGGATTACTAACAATTTATAGTGCAACAGCACCCGATCAACTTGAAGAAATGGAAGCTATCATTAATAGTATTATAGATGATATTAAATTAAATGGTATTACGGATCAAGAATTAACGAATACAATTCAGCAATTAAAAGGACAACTAGTATTAGGGTTAGAAAATCCAAGTAGTCGAATGAACCGTAACGGTCGCAATGAGCTGTTACAGCAGCCTCATTTAACACTTGATGAATTGATTACAAAACTAGAACAAGTATCACATGCTGATATTAAGAAAATTGCCAATGAAATGTTTAATTCTAAGCCAGCTCGTGCATTGATTTCACCTGAAAGCATATAATGGTATAAACCATCCTGGAAAGGTAGATGTTTATGCGTTATAGAGACTTATCAGGAAAAGAATTAATTGATGCAGATCGTGGAGAGAGATTAGGTGTCTTAGGACATACCGACTTACAAATTAATGAATCAACTGGCCAAATTGAACGAATCGTTATTCAAGATTACTCAATGTTAGGTTTTAAAAAGGGAGAATCCACTGCTACTATTAAATGGTCAGATATTGAAGTAATTGGTGACGATATGATTGTCATTAAACGAACCGACTTTTGAGATCATATAAAACCGAATAACTGTATTGAAATCATAAGTATAACTGGCTTTCCTTAAAATTTGGAAAGTCAGTTTTCACTTTTCCTAGACGCTTACATAGTATATATTGGATTGAATGATAATGGGTAGGTGATGAGATGTTAACAGGAAAGTCAGTGTTAATTGTAGGTGGCGACGCCAGGTTCATTGAGTTAATTAAACAATTGTCATTATTTGATGCTAGCGTCTATGCTATTGGGTTTGATGAAGCGGAAGATCAGTTAGAAAATGTCGTTTTAACGACTGAGGATCGTTTAGTGAAAAATCAAATTGATGCAATCATCTTACCGATTACTGGGCTAGATCAGGACGGTTATGCGGATAGTCATTTTAGTGATTCTTCTATACAGTTAACTGAAGAGGGATTAAATGAATTTCCTGACCATTGTTTAATGTTTACTGGGATTATGACACCGTACTTAAGGCAATTAAGTAGCTTTCAAGACCGTATTGTCGCATTGATGGACCGAGATGATGTTGCGATTTATAACTCAATTCCAACAGTTGAAGGTGCCATAATGCTAGCGATTCAACATACAGACTTTACTATTCATAATTCCAACGTAACCATTTTAGGGTTTGGAAGAGTTGGGAAGACGTTAGTTAGACCTTTTCAAGGATTAGGTTCAAATGTTTCAGTGTATGCACGAAGAAACGATGATTTAGCAAGAGTTTTTGAGTCTCACGCTAAACCAATAGAAGAGACTGATCTTGTCGACTCAGTAAAGGACTGTAACATATTAATTAACACTATACCAGATTTAATCGTAACGCCTAAAATTATAAGTGCACTACCAGTGGATTGTTTAATTATCGATTTAGCGTCAAAACCAGGTGGGGTAGATTTTCGATATGCCAAAAAGCGTGGTGTCAACGCTATGCTCGCACCTAGTTTGCCAGGGATGGTCGCACCGAAAACAGCTGGTAAGATTTTAGCCCATGTCATTCAAACCGTTATGCATGATCATGAATAACGGAAGGAGTTCGGTTTGATTGGATTTAAAAGGTAAAAGAATAGGATTTGGGTTAACAGGTTCACATTGTACGTATGATGAGACATTTCCAATTTTGCAAGATTTAGTTGATCGCGGTGCTGAAGTTGTACCGATAGTATCTTATACGGTTCAGACTACTGACACAAAGTTCGGCGAGGCTGAACAACATATTGCTAGAATTAAAGAGATCACGCAAAAGCCACTTGTAAATACAATCCCTTTAGCAGAACCGCTAGGACCTAAAGAACCATTAGATTGTATGGTTATTGCACCCATGACAGGTGCTTCTTTAAGTAAATTTGCTAATGCACTAACAGACAGTCCCGTCTTGATGGCAGCTAAAGCGACGTTAAGAAATCGCAAACCTGTCGTTTTAGCCATCTCTACAAACGATGCCTTAGGATTAAATGCTGCAAATATTGCTAAACTATTAGCTGCTAAGCATGTCTATTTTGTACCATATGGGCAAGATGATCCAGTGAAGAAACCTACTTCTTTAGTAGCACATATGTCACTGCTACCAAATACAGTTGAAAAAGCGCTTGACGGTGAGCAATTGCAGCCAATGTTAAGAGAATATTAACAAAGGTGTTAATAATATAAAAATATGATAGACTGTTAATAGAAAATTTTATATACGTAGTTATGGAGGGAATAAAAGTGGAAGCTAAAAGCAGATACAATGTAGCAGTTGTAGGAGCAACAGGTGCAGTAGGTGAAAAAATAATTGAGATGTTAGAACAGGTCGAGTTCCCAATTGATGAACTACGTCCGTTAGCATCAAAGCGTTCAGTCGGAAAAACGGTTGAATACAAAGGTGGAGAAGTTACTATTCAAGAAGCTGCTCCAGAAGCCTTTGAAGGAATTGATATTGCCTTATTTTCAGCAGGGGGTTCAGTATCTAAACAGTTAGCGCAAGAAGCTGTAGACCGTGGAGCTGTTGTTATTGATAACACAAGTGCATTCCGTATGCATGAAGAAGTTCCGTTGGTTGTTCCTGAAGTGAACAAAGAGGACATTAAAGATCATAAAGGGATTATTGCTAACCCTAACTGTTCAACTATTCAAATGGTAGCGGCATTAGAACCAATCCGTGAAAAATATGGTCTAAACCGTATCATTGTTTCAACTTATCAATCTGTTTCAGGATCAGGTAATGATGCAATTGAAGAGCTTAAACACCAAACACGTGCGATGTTAGACGGTGAAACAGTTCATACAGAAATCATGCCAGTGAAATCTGAGCCAAAGCACTTCCCGATTGCATTTAATGCGTTGCCTCAGATCGATACATTTGAAGACAATCACTATACATTTGAAGAAATGAAGATGGTTAATGAAACGAAGAAAATTATGAGTCTTCCTGACTTAAATGTTGCTGCAACATGCGTGCGTTTACCATTTTTCTATTCACACGCTGAGAGTATCTATGTCGAAATTGATGAGAGAACATTTCAGTACCTCAATTACAAGGTACTATTAAAGATGCACCTGGTGTTGTATTAGAAGATGATATTGTAAACCAAGGATATCCAACACCATTATCTGCAGAAGGTAAATTAGATATTTTTGTCGGTCGAGTAAGAAAAGACTTAGATGTACCAAATGGATTCCACTTATGGGTTGTAGCAGACAACGTACTAAAAGGGGCTGCTTGGAATTCAGTACAAATCGCTCAAGCATTAATCGAAATAAACTCTGAAGCATAAGTTGAGGTGCAAAGATGAAAACGTTAGTGCAAAAGTTTGGTGGGACCTCTGTTCGTGATGAAGCGATCAGAGGTCGAGCAATTCAACATATAAAGGATACAATTAATGAAGGGTATCGAGTCGTCGTAGTCGTCTCTGCAATGGGACGCAAAGGTGAACCATACGCAACGGATTCTTTACTAGATTTAATTGATTATCCTGAAACAGACGTTACGAAACGTGAAGTTGATTTATTAATGTCCTGTGGGGAAACGATTTCTTCTGTCGTTTTTACACATGAGTTGAAACAACAAGGTGTAACGGCGACGGCATTAACAGGGTCGCGTGCTGGTATATTAACAACCAGTGATTATACAGACTCTAGAATTAATAAAGTCGACCCAACAGAAATTCATAAGTATTTAAAAAGCAATGATGTTGTCGTCGTAGCTGGTTTCCAAGGCCAAGATGAGGGTGGTAATGTTACGACTCTTGGTCGTGGTGGTTCTGATACTTCTGCTGTTGCATTAGGAGCCGCGATGGACTCTGATTATGTTGACATTTTTACAGATGTAGATGGAATTAAAACAGCGGACCCACGACTTGTTGAAAATGCTAAAACCTTACAAGTAATGACATATAATGAAATTGTTCACTTAGCATACCAAGGCTCTAAAGTAATTCACCCTAGAGCTGTTGAAATTGCGATGCAAGAAAAGATTCCGATTCGAGTACGATCAACATACTCTAATGATGCCGGTACTTTAGTAACTGCAAAGAAAGACCAAACAGTCGACCAAGGCTTTAAAGATCGACTAGTTACTGGTATTGCACACGTTTCTGGCATTACACAAGTTAAAGTATTTACTAAAGAAGATTCAATTCGTTTGCATAATGACGTATTAACCAAATTAGCATCAGAACAAATCTCAGTTGACTTTTTCAATATTACAACAGATGGTATAACATTCACTGTCCCTACACACAAACTAAAGACTACTACTTCTATTATAGAAGCGTTAAATTATGATTTTAAAATTGTTGAAAAATGCGCAAAAGTTTCAACAGTAGGTGCTGGAATCCAAGGAGTTCCAGGTGTTGCTTCTCGTGTCGTATCAGCATTATCAAAATTTAACATCCAAATATTACAGTCGGCAGATAGCCATACTACTATATGGGTGTTAGTAAAAGAACAAGACCTTGAAAATGCGGTTAACGCATTACACCAAGAGTTTCTCGAAGATCGTTAATTTGTGGAAGGGGTTTTGACAGTGGATTTTGGGAATGTTTTAACTGCGATGGTTACGCCCTTTGACGATGAAGGACGTTTAGATTTACACAAAACTGAGAAGTTAGTTGAGTATTTAATTGCAAACGGATCTGAAGGTTTAGTATTAGGCGGAACAACAGGTGAGTCACCGACGTTATCAAGTGAGGAAAAAATACAGCTTTTTACTGCTGTAAAAGAGATGGTCAACAATCGAATACCGGTTCTCGCTGGCACCGGTAGTAATCATACACAGGCGGCGGTAGAGTTGACTAAGCAAGCTACTAAAACAGGTGTCGATGGCATTATGTTAGTCACACCGTATTACAATAAACCGAATGAAGAAGGTTTATACTTACACTTTAAAACAATTGCTGAAAGTACATCATTACCAGTTATGCTTTATAATGTGCCAGGTCGCTCTGTAGTTAACATGTCTGTTGATACGACAGTCGAGTTATCAAAAATCTCCAATATTGTATCAACGAAAGATGCTAGTGGCGATTTAGATATGATGAGTGAAATTATCGAAAGGACGGATGATTCTTTCAGTTTATATGTTGGTGATGACAGTATGACATTACCATCGTTAGCTGTCGGTTCAAAAGGAGTTGTCTCCGTTTCAGCGCATGTTATAGGAAATGAAATGAAACAAATGGTTGATGCCTTTCGCTTGGGGCATACGACTCAAGCGGCACAAATTCATCGAAAGATTTTACCAAAGATGAAAGCGTGCTTTATGGCCCCTTCACCAGCACCGGTAAAAGCAGCGCTAAATTATTATGGTATTGATGTCGGTTCAGTCCGCTTA
This sequence comes from Alkalibacillus haloalkaliphilus C5, assembly GCF_000269905.1. GTDB lineage: Bacteria > Bacillota > Bacilli > Bacillales > Alkalibacillaceae > Alkalibacillus > Alkalibacillus haloalkaliphilus_A. The sequence goes on along the minus strand of NZ_AKIF01000044.1, from coordinate 7,120 downwards.
CCTTTAGTTGATTTATCATTAGAAGAATTTAATACATTAAAAACGGTATTAGATCATTAATATATTTGCCCAAGTAAAACTGGTCTCATTTATAATATGAGACCAGTTTTTTACTTTTTGTTATGCATGACTAACAACAAAATGCGAACAATACGAACTAAAGGTAGGTGTTAGAAATGAATCAAGATCAACCAAATAACGATGAGAAAAAACAGGAAGGTCAAAGCCAAGATTCATTAATGGAAAAAATTAAACAGCTCGGTTCAACGAATGTCCCTCAGGCACCTGATTCTAATATCCACGTGCTCCCGATTATTGGACAAGTTGAAGGACACCTTCAATTACCCGCTAAAAATAAGACGACAAAATATGAACATCTTATTCCGCAAATAATCGCTATTGAACAAAACCCTAAAATCGAAGGTGTTATTATTTTGTTAAATACAGTGGGGGGAGACGTAGAAGCAGGTTTGGCAATTTCAGAAATGATATCGTCTCTGTCTAAACCTTCTGTATCAATCGTATTAGGTGGCGGACATTCTATTGGTGTTCCAATTGCTGTATCAGCAAACCATTCATTTATTACAGAAACTGCTACAATGACGATTCATCCAATTCGTTTAACTGGACTAGTGGTCGGTGTGCCACAAACATTTGAATACCTTGATAAAATGCAAGATCGTGTGATTAATTTCGTCACGCATCACTCAAATATTGAAGAAGATCAGTTTAAAGACTTAATGTTTGCTAAAGGTAATTTAACTCGTGATATCGGTACAAACGTTGTTGGTCAAGATGCTGTTGATTATGGCTTGATTGATTCGATTGGTGGCGTTAAAGAAGCGATGGTCAAACTTAATGAGTTAATAGGGAAAACTGATGATGACCAGGTGGTTCAATGATTATATATACACCATTACTCGAACAAGAAATTTTTGAAGATGAAGAGCAACATGAGAGTTTTCATTGGTTAAATGTTAATCATGCAACAGTTAAATTAAGAAGAGATGTTGAAAACAATAGTTTTGAAATTGTTCATATGACATCAACTAACCCATCTGATTATTTACAGAAACACTTACAACCTGGCTCAATTTATTACTTATAATCATCCAAAATGAGGTAACTCTGTGATATAATGAACGTTAGAAGCAGCCGATTATTAGGCTGCTTCACTCATTTTTGAGGTGATGAAGATGGCAAAGAAAAAACGTAAAACAAAACGCAACAAAAGAAAACCTTTATTGAAGTTTGAATTAATAGGTTTACTATTAATTTTAACTGCTATTTTCTCAAGTGGAATTACGCCGATCAGTGAAGGGGTTATTCCGAACTTATTAACAAATTTACTGCAATGGCTGTTTGGTTTTTGGTTCGCTATTGCTAGTGGCTTTATGTTTGTCTTAGGACTTTATTTATTAGTGAAAAGGACATGGCCAACATTTACATCAATGAAATGGATTGGCTTTTACGTATTAGTCGGCTCAATTATACTTTATACACATGTACAAGCTTTTGAAGCTGTTGTTGCGACTAATCCTGATCAGTCAATTTTTACATTAACGTGGGATTTCTTTGATGCTTATCAAAATGGGATTGTCACTTATGAAGAAATTGGAGCTGGGATGACAGGCGCACTATTATTTTTCCTAAGCTTTTACTTACTATCTTCAGCAGGGGCAAAAGTACTGGCATTCTTTGGACTTATTATTGGAATTATGCTGTTATCAGAAAAATCTTTAACAGACGTAATCAACCAAGTGTATACATACTTCAAAACTAAGCTTGATCATTTGAAGGTACAAAGAGATAAGAACAAAGAAGAGAAACAAAAAGAACAAGAAGAAAAGAAAGAGCCTGAAACAGTAACAGTAGAAATTGAAGATCACGCAACACCACATGAAGAGCCTGTAATTGAAGGCTTCGAAACGTATGACAATGAACCTGATTTAACAGAAATTGAAACGAAAGAATGGACTGAAACGGTTGAGAATGAATCAGAACAACAATTTGATGAACACGAACAACTGCCGTTAACAGAAGTTGAAAATGAAGATTATAAATTACCTTCATTAAACTTGTTAGCGAACCCTATTAGCCATTCGCAACAACAAGAGAAATCACAAATCCAATCAACTGTTAAAAAGTTAGAACAAACTTTTCACAGTTTTGGTGTTAAAGCAAAAGTAACGAAGGTTCACGTAGGACCAGCTGTTACTAAATATGAAGTTTATCCAGACGTTGGTGTAAAAGTTAGTAAAATTGTTAATTTGCATGACGATCTAGCGCTAGCTTTAGCTGCTAGAGACATTAGAATCGAAGCACCAATACCTGGTAAGTCAGCAATCGGCATTGAAGTGCCAAATACTGAAGTGGCACAAGTATCGATGAGAGAAGTTATGCAACCCATTCACCAAAGTCCGTCCAAATTACTGTTTGGGCTAGGTCGAGATATTGCTGGTGATGCTATTACAGCTGAGTTAAATAAAATGCCACACATGTTAATTGCAGGTGCGACAGGTAGTGGTAAAAGTGTTTGTGTAAATGGAATTATTACAAGCATTTTACTACGTGCCAAGCCGCATGAAGTGAAAATGATGATGATTGACCCTAAAAAGGTTGAATTAAACGTATACAATGGCATACCACACCTATTAGCGCCAGTTGTAACAGATCCGAAAAAGGCATCTCAAGCGCTTAAAAAGATTGTTTCAGAGATGGAAAGGCGTTATGAGTTATTTTCTGATACTGGTACAAGAAATATTGAAGGGTATAATGACTACATTAATAAAGTTAATGAACAAGAAGATGAGAACCACCCACAATTACCGTACATTGTCGTTTTAATTGATGAATTAGCAGACTTAATGATGGTTGCATCAAATGAAGTAGAAGATGCTATTACTCGTCTAGCACAAATGGCGCGAGCTGCAGGCATTCATTTGATTATCGCTACACAGAGACCTTCTGTTGATGTTATTACCGGCGTCATTAAAGCGAACATCCCTTCAAGAATTGCATTTAGTGTATCATCTCAAACTGACTCTAGAACGATCCTAGACAGTGGTGGTGCTGAAAAGTTACTCGGTAAAGGTGACATGCTATTTTTACCAGTTGGTGCCTCTAAGCCGACACGTATACAAGGCGCTTTCTTATCTGATGAAGAAGTCGAATCAATCGTCGATTTCTGTATCGAACAACAGAAAGCACAATATCAAGAAGAAATGATTCCAAGTGAATCGAATGAACAACATGAAGAAGTAGATGACGAATTATATGAAGATGCTGTCCAACTAATTGTTGAAATGCAAAGTGCTAGCGTGTCAATGTTGCAACGTAAGTTTAGAATCGGTTACACAAGAGCAGCTCGTTTAATTGATGCAATGGAAGAACGAGGTATTGTTGGACCTTATGAAGGTAGTAAACCAAGAAAAGTATTAGGATCATCAAATACACAACAAGAAGAACAATCGTCATAACTTCACAATAATAATCTTATGTAAACTCAGGTTCAGTAAATTTACTGAACCTGAGTTAAATAGTATGTTTTAACGTATAAAGGTAAAATATATAATAAGAAATTCCTAAGGAGGACTGACATGCAAACGTTAATCGATCATAAAGTAGGCTATGATGACTATGAGTTACATTTAATTAATACGAAAAAATTTAAAACGAATACAATCGCTTTAAAGTTCTCTCGTCCAATTGAACGTGAAGATATAACGAAGAGAGCATTAATACCTTTTGTATTACAAAAAGGGTCCGCTAAATATCCAACAGAGCGTGACTTAAGACTAGAATTAGACGAATTGTATGGTGCTAAATTTTCAATTACGAGTGCTAAAAAAGGTGAAAACCATATCATTACTTTCACGTTAGATTTAGCAAATGAAAAATTTATTGAAGGAGAAGATGAACTTCTTCATAAAGGGATTAGTTTTTTACATGAAATTGCTAACAATCCCAAATTAGATGGAGACAAATTTGACCCTAATATTGTAGAAAAAGAAAAAGATACGTTAGAAAACAAAATTAAATCAATCATTGATGAGAAAATGCAGTACGCCAATATGCGCTTAATCGATGAAATGTGTAAAGACGAGAAGTTCGGAATTCGTTCGCACGGATACTTAGAAGATTTTGACGATATTGATGCACAATCTTTGTATGATTCGTATCAAAAGATGATAACTGAAGATCAACTAGACATTTATATCGTTGGAGATTTAGAAGAAGAGCATGCAAAAAGTATTTTGGAAAGTAAGTTTCAAATCAATCGAAACCCTAATGTGAGTATAAGACGTGTTGAACCTAATGAGCCTTCTGAAGAAAAGGATATTACTGAAGCTCAAAAGATCCAACAAGGTAAACTACATTTAGGTTATCGAACTGGTATTACGTATCAAGACGAACAGTACCCTGCACTCCAAGTGTTCAATGGCATTTTCGGTGGGTTTCCGCATTCAAAACTATTTTTAAATGTGCGTGAGAAACATTCATTAGCTTATTATGCTGCATCCCGTTTTGAAAGTCATAAAGGGCTATTGTTTGTGTTTAGTGGTATTGCACCAGAAAAGTATAACCAAGCGAAAGACATTATTATGGAGCAACATGAAGCGATTAAAAAAGGTGAAGTCTCTGATGATGAGCTTGAACAAACGAAAAAGACGATTATCCATTCATTAAAAGAAACAATTGATCGCCCGCGCGGTATTATCAATTGGTACTACCAGCAAGTGATTGGCGGAAAAGAAATGACTAATCAAGAAATGGTTGAGGCTATACAATCAGTAACTAAAGAACAAGTGATTGCAGTAAGTAAACTTGTACAATTAGACACCGTTTATTTCTTAACAGCAGAAGATGGAGGTGCAGATAATGAATGAATTAAAAATTCCTCGAATAAATGAATCCATCTATCATGACCGATTAGAAAATGGGTTGGATGTGTTCTTATACCCTAAAGATGAATTAGAGAAAACATTTGCGATTTTTTCTACAAAATATGGTTCAATTGACCAAAAGTTTATACCATTAAATGAACAAGAAATGGTTACAGTTCCTGATGGTATTGCTCACTTTTTAGAACATAAAATGTTTGAAAAAGAAGACGGAGATGTTTTTCAACACTTTTCTGAGCGTGGTGCATCAGCTAATGCTTTTACATCATTTACACAAACAGCCTATTTGTTTTCAAGCACATCTGACGTAAAAGAAAATGTTGAAACGTTGTTAGACTTTGTCCAAGACCCTTACTTTACAGAGGAAAGTGTAGAGAAAGAGAAAGGCATTATCGAACAAGAGATTCGTATGTACGACGATAAAGCGGACTGGCGGTTATTCTTCGGCACGTTAGGTGCTATGTTCGAAAAACACCCAGTTCATATCGACATTGCAGGTACAGTTGAATCAATTAATAAAATTACACATGAAGACTTATACACTTGCTATGAGACATTTTATCACCCGTCTAATATGCAGTTGTTTATCATTGGAAACTTTGATTTAAACGAAATCGAAACGTTAGTACGTGATAACCAAAATAATAAATCATTTGAAGATCAAAAAGAGATCGAACGTGATTATGGAAATGAACCAGTACAAGTTCATAAACAGCAAGAAGTTATAAAAATGCCAATAAGTACTCCGAAATGTATGGTTGCGATTAAGGAAAAGCCAGAAGCATTACAACAAGATGTCCTTTTAGAAAATGACTTAGTACGAGACATCGTATTAGATTTATACTTCTCAAAGAGTGGACGTTATTTTGAAGAGTTGTACCAAGAAGGCCTAACGATCGACACGTTGCGTTTAGAATTTGTATTAGAAGAATCTTTCGGCTTCACGGCAGTAGGTGCTAATACGATGGAGCCTGAGAAGTTCAGTAAGCGTGTGAAAGAAATGTTCCTACAAATAAAAGATGAACAAATAGATGAAAAAGAATTCGATCGCGCAAAGAAGAAAAAGTACGGTGAACTAATCCGAGAGTTTAATGACATCGAAGGGACTGCGAACAACTTTATGCAGTATAATCAAATGGGATTAGACTTTAGAAATATCTTTGAGACGCTTGAAAATTTAACTTTGGATCGTTTTAAAGACAATCTTTCTAAATGGGTTAGTGAAGAGCAAATTGCCATTTGTATGGTAGTTCCTGAAGGGGAGTAAGCGGTGAAGAACGAGGAGATTGTTCTAGTTATAGGTTCAAGTGGGGAAATTGGTAAGGCTACAGTTCAAGCTTTAGCTGAACAACATAATAGACGGTTTATTTTACATTATAGTAAAAATGGCCATGTTGTTGATGAATTGGTGGAGAGCTTACATGAAGATCAAGTGTTAATGTCTGTACAGGCTGACCTAACGCAACCAGATGAAATCTATTCATTAATTGATCGTACCCCTTTTGATGTAGATACGATTGTGTTCGCACAAGGACAAGCTTTATCTCAAACGTTTATAAAATTAGATGAAAAGACAATGGATTGTTTATACAACGTTCACATAAAGGCTACAACGTTAATTACACAAGCCTTTTTAGCCCCAATGGTTAAAAAACAATATGGTAACATTGTTGTCATATCATCTATTTGGGGTGAAGAAGGGGCGAGCTTTGAAGTATGGTACTCCATGATGAAAAGTGCTCAAATTAACTTTGTTAAGTCATTAGCTAAAGAAATGGGACCTTCTGGCATTAGAATAAATGGTGTAACACCAGGTTTTATTAATACAAAAATGAATGAAGTTTTAACAAAAGAAGAAATAGGTTATTGGATAGAAGACGTTCCACTTAGCAGGTTAGGTGAATCAAGTGAAGTAGCCAATTGTGTTAAGTTTCTATGTTCAAGTCAATCGAGCTATGTTAACGGACATATTTTAAAAGTAAACGGCGGAATTAGTTAGCTTAATGTATAAAGTTCATCTTTCGGCTCAAAATATAAGTGACTTATATCAAAAGGAGGATGAGCGATGTCCGTTTTAGATAACTTCGAACAATGGAAGGACTTCCTTGGTGATCGCTTGCACCAAGCAGAAGATCAAGGTGTTGATCATGCGACGATTAATAACCTTGCCTATCAAGTGGGAGAACATTTAGCTACAAAAGTTGATGCTAAAAACG
>NZ_AKIF01000043.1 GCF_000269905.1 Alkalibacillus haloalkaliphilus C5 | reverse complement strand
AACGACGTGAAATATATAATAAGTAACCATATGTATGCCCAAATAAATAAAACCATTTGATCATGCTGCACTTCATGACGCTCATCAACTTGATTGCCTTGCCCATAAGATTGAAAGTTCATTTGGAATAAAGGGTCAGGCTCAAAATAACGAAGTCCAAATTCAAACACTTCTTGCCTATTAATATGATCAAGCTCATCAGTTACAAGACGTGCCGCTTCATGGCGTACAACAGTTTCCATTAACGTCGATGCGATATATTCCTTAAACAGACCGTCAACGATACTATGATCATATCGATACCAAGTGAACAAATCATCTATGTTGCCGTTTCGAACTTTTTGTCCAAAATTATCTTCAACAACAAAGACCGCCTCTACATCGCCCCTTGCCAAACTTTGTAAATCTAACTCTTTATTTACTTGAACTGAAAAAGGCTCTGGTTCATCTATTCTTTCCATCAACTCATTGAACTCATCCTGTTCATAAGGATCAACAACTTGTACCGATACACGAAAATCATCGGCCGTTTTCTGAAACAGTGAAATGCTAATGAACAATATAATTGGCATTAGAATGAGGAGTAACAGTGTTGTTTTTTTCGTTAATATGGATTTCCATAAGATCATGTTAAAGCCTCACCCCTTCTTGTCCCAAGCCATAACAGTATAAACAGTAAAAAGACTACTGCTCCCATGACAAGCCATTCAATGATCGGAATTTCGCCTACATTAATTGTGGTATAAAACGATTGGTTCATAATATAAGCTACACTGTTCTGTGCCCACTCTGGTAAAAAGGCGTTTGGCAAAATAAGACCACTAATAAATAATAAGCCTATACTAAGGAAACTAAAAATCATTAATGTGAAGGCCGGTACTTTTATTACACGATCTAACAGCAAGTATAAAAGACAAAAAATAGCTGCAATCGCCCCCCACTGCACAAGCAATAAAAACATGTTTATTTCCGTTACTAAGTTTGGAATAATTAAAGCAAATATAATCATGTACAAAATACTCATGCTAAATAGAACAATGAATTCAGATACGGACCGTTTCCATTCGGTTAATCGAATTATAGTAAACCTTTCTTCAATCCCGTGCCAAGCCTTAGGTTTGAACAGAAAGTTAAAGAAGAGAAGCGTTAAAACATATAAAAGCGATACTACTCCCACATAGGCTTGTTGCTCCCTAGCTAAAGTATTCATTTCAGCTAAATTATGCTCAACAAATAAACTGTTTCTACCTAATGTTAATAGTGTGAAATGTACAGTCATTTGTTGTACTAGATCACGACGTTCATCATCAGACATCTGTGAACCTAAATAATGATTAACCGTATTAACACCACTTTGGGCAGCTGTAATATAATCTTGTCCACTCTTTAACAGTAAGTAACCAAGTTGTGAAGCAAATGGCTGGCGCTCATTTAAATAAACATCTATAGGTTCATTTACACCGCTTCTTAACTGTGAAGTAAAGCCTTCAGGAACACGGATGATCGCTGCGACATTTTGCTGACCGACATAATCATCTACAACTCCATCTTTGCGAAGAAATTCAACATGTTCAGCTAAAGTTTCATCATTTTCTAATTGTTGTATTAACGTATTTGTTTCAAACGTTTGATCTTCGTCTATAACGATTAACGAAACGTCTTCTAGCTCTGATTGCACAGACTGATAAATCACCATCCCAACAATTAAAACTATAGCAATCGGCAAACTAATGACAAAAAGGAGGAGAACGGGTGATTTTAATATTCGTTTTAACTCAAACAAACTGTAAGTAAAGATCAAGTTCCCCTCCCCTTTCTATACTAAAATGGCCACATTTCTCTAATGAGTTCATCAACTTCGTCAGTCGCGATTGACTTAGCTTGTTGATACAGCCTTTCGAGTTCATATAGAGTGTCCCATTCAATCCATTGTGTTTCCTCTTCTTCTATAATTGGTACATCAACATTGTCTACAAAGTTTATATCTCTTTCTATTGATAATTCGATTTCGTTAAATGGAATGTCCCGTTGCCCTAACAACTCTTCATCAATGATTACATTAAGATATGTGTTATGCAGCCCGTTGCGTTCACCATGTTGATACTCATTCGTCAACTTACCTTGTAACGGATTTTGGGTCGTGTCATCAGCTAAATATAATTCAAAATTTGTTTGTTTTAATCCGTCTTCGTGAATTGTATGCCAATTTAACCTTGCTGCATCATACTCTCCGTTAATTTCATATTGTACGAAAACGTTTTGCTCAATGTTTAGCTGATTGCCTTCCTCAACACCGCTTGATGTGTGACGAACTTCAAAGTCTTGTTGACGATCCTGACTTTGAACTTTTAGAACAAGTTCAGTTTCGAAGCTGTGATTCTCTAAGAAGGTATTAAAGCTTAAATGTACGTCATATAAGTCTTCCTCATACTGAATGACAGCAAATAACTCTCGATTTTCAACGAACTGATCGCTAAACGTTGCTTCGTATAGTACATCATCTTTTACTTGAACCTTTTCAATTGTATTTAATAAGTCTTGGTTAACTTCATCATTTGCTTCAACGTTCTCAACGACTTCTGATAAAAACGAATTTGCTTCTTGTTCAGGCAATTCAACTGTAAGTTTTCGTTGATCCCCTGTTAAGTCTTCAACATTAAAGTTTAAATTACTAATGAGTTGAGCAAACATGAGACCATATCGATCAGAACTTTGAGTTATTGAATGACGTTCAAACCAATTACTTTGTGCGTCATACCATTTAGGAACTTCTATAAAATAGTCCTCAGCATTAGGAAGTTCAAGACGGTTTTTCACTCCATAAACACGAGGGAGCCAATCAGCTTGTAACTGTGTGTAACTGTCATTTTGATAAAGTATACCATCCATCAAGTGAATTCCCATTGCTTCCAACTGAAAATTATAACCAACTTCACTTGTATTTGGAGACAAAAAGCGTGTCCCATTTATTTCTGATGATAATAACAAACTTCTGATCGTATCTAGTTGGCGTCCTCCACTACTTGAGTTCACATTACCTTTTATAACAAAGTCTGCTTCTGAAGGTGTATTTGATAATGAGTTCATTAGCTTATGCTCTTCTTGCGTATATTGATTAGTGTATTGTGTTAGCTGTTCAACGGTATTTTGTTCAACTTCTGCGTATTGCATAGCAGGATGATTTATATAAAAATAATAGACCGCTATTACAGCAAGTATAATAAGTATACATACCCCTAATAGCACTTTTTGAAAACGTGTTTTTAAAAAACGTTCCCTTAACTTTTGGTTACGTGTCATAGTATTCTCCTGACGATTAATATTGTTAATATTATACTATTAAAGTTAGCGACAGTTAAGCATCAAATTCTCGTCATGACACTAAAAACCACTGAATTCTAGTGAATCCAGTGGTTTTTATTACTCATATACTCATTAATCATCATTCTTTTTTTGTTGACCTGGTGGGACAAAGTTATCATCTTGCCCTGGTGGTGTGAAACCATTATTGCCTTTCCCTTGGCCAGGGTGGTCATCCCCGTCACGTTGACCGGGAGGACCATCTTCTCCAAATACAGGGTGTTCGTCATCTTTATTGGACTCATCTTCATCTTGTGACTGTCCATTATTATTACCGTTTCCGTTTCCGTTTCCATTTCCCTGGTTTTCATTTCTTTGTTGCTTTCCATTATTTCCATTATTTCCATTATTACTTTTTTCTTCTTTTTTCTCATCTGCTTGTTCTTCTCGCTCATCGTTATTTGAATCTTCTTCATTTGAACGATCTTCTTGCTCATCATCTTGTTCGCGATCAGCTTCTTCTAATAGTTTCTCTAAGCGATCTTCATCGATTTTTTTCTTTAACCCTGGTGGTAACTCATCACGATTTGTTCGATCTAAAAATCGTGCCAAAACTTCTTCAATCCGTTCATTATGTTCAGATTTATTTTCTTGCTCACCATTTTCGTCATCTGTACTAACTTGTTCAGAGACTACTGCTTCATCTTGGTCTTCTTGTTCTTCACGTGAATCTCCGTAAAGAACTTCAGTTGCATACATAACATTCATTGAGGTATTTTCCTTAATCGCTTCATCTCTTAATCTTTTGAAACTTCAAACGACGCTATATTTATGTCTTGATCAAATTCATCTAATAATTGATTGGATAATGAATTTAATAATTGCCTCTCATCAACTTGATCTACATAACTAACGCCTAGTAAGACTTGTCGGTCATTATCTAAGTATCCTAAATCTCGACTTAACGAAATGACACTTGATGAAACTGTTTCTAGCGATTCCCCTTTATAATCACCTATTTCACTCAGCATACTACTACCGTCATCATTTAAAGGTTCAGCATCAATAATGTCGTATGAATCATCAACCGTAAACTCAATACTCGGATTAATATCTAAATTAATATAAGCATAGGCATGAGTTTCATTTTGGTTGAACCAAGTAAAGAATGGGAAAATCAAAGCGAGACATAATACTACCATTGCTAGTGCTTTCCACTGACTTCGCGACTGAAGTAAGTTTAAAGCTGAAGCCACAACTGACTTCTCTTCTATCGGCGTAAAACTAAACTCTTCACCAATTTGGACTCCTTGGTCAATTTTAGCCTTATAAAAAGACCCATCCGGCGTCAGCATAATATAATGTCTTCGCTTCGCTTCAACGACAACTCCCTTCTTCATTCATTCACCCCCTGTACATACTCTTTTAAATAAGTAAAGTCTTCTACAAGTAAAACAAAGACAGCGAGAATATATTTACGATTACGTTCGATTGTCTTTTTGCTGACATTAACATGGGGTTCAATCTTTTTAATCGGTAATCGTTTTTTAGTTAAGACATATTTCCTAAACTCTTTATTCTCATAGACGAATCGAGCAACTTCTTTAGCCGATTCTTTAGCATCTTGGTGTTTAGGAGAGACAGAGACTAATTCTGAGAAAGATAACTTATATTCTTCCAATTTACGATTATACTCTTCGATCTCCATTTGACGATACCAAGCTACTTGCTCTTCTTCAAATGCATCTTTAGAAACTTGAGAAAGCCTCCAATCAGCTGCATTCGTTTGCTCTTCTTCATCATCTGATTGATCAAGCGAGACTGTTGTTACATCAACTGATTCTTTTCTAATGTAATCAATAACCTTTCGTGTAATAACGAGACGTGCGAACGTTAAAAAGGAACTACCCTTCTCTTCAGAGTAAGAATCAATTGCTTCGTTAAAAGCCATAAAACCTACACTAAATTCATCGTCACGTTCAGGGTCTATATAACGTTTACAAACCTTCGATACTGATGTTGCTATGAAAGGTTGATAGCTCGACAACAGATGATGACGGGCATCTTCATCCCCATGCTGAACAGCACGGACCTGTTCTTCGAGGGGAACGTCCTTTCTGTTTTTCAGACGTTGTAACACCCCTCATCACCCCCAACTATTAATATTTTTCGTAATCAAATTGTAATATTTGACCGTCGTTATTCATTTAAATGTTCATAAAATAAATCAATCGGCACTGCTAAGCCTACGCGCCCATGTTCATCTTCTGTTCTTGTAGCATAAATGATCGCTATAACTTCTCCTGATTGATTAATAACTGGGCTACCACTATTACCACTGTAAATTGGTGCGTCTAAAATAAGCACATCTCCTTCGATATTTCCTACCGCAGATTCACCAATAATTGTTCCTTCATTTGCAATGCCACTAAACCCTAGCGGACTACCGATAAAATAGAAAGGCTCATTCGGTTGATAACTCGCAGTTTCTGCCAAATCAAGTTCTGGGAATCCTTCTCCGTCAACTTTTAATAAAGCTAAGTCTATTTCCGGTACCGCTTCTTCAATCGTTGCGCCGTAAGGTCCATCTCCATCAAAATAAATCCATAACCGTTCACGTTCACTAATGACATGCTCATTAGTAATGACATATCCGTCTTCTGAAATGACAAAACCAGTCCCTCTTCCGATTCCTGTATCAACTGTTACAACCGATTCTCGATAGGATTGGACTTCCTCATCCATCATGAGCTGTGCTGACGTTCTTAAAAAATCGATCGCTGGAATAGGATACATTGCTGGTAATGTCGCAGCTATATTAAAAAATAGAAAAATAGCAATTAGCCAAAACACCCATTTTGGAAACGGACGCTTCGGCTCCATTCTCTCTTCTTTTCTTTTTTGATTGATTCGTTCTTTTTCTTCATTTAGTAATTCTTTAATCTCTTCTTCTTCAAGGTCTTCATATAAATCAACTTCATCTTCTGTTTCAGGTCGCTTATATTCATCAGTCATTTATATTCCCCTCAATTAAGGTCCCACGTCGTTTGTTACATCATATAGTATACACGATATCGACGCAATACCTTAACATATGCATTATACCAAAGGATGAGCTAGCCTTTAATAACAATTAGATTACAAATGATTACATACTCAAAATTAGCACCACGACTAAGGTGATAAACAATAAAGCTACTATACCAGTAGAAAGAATTCGAGAGACATTAATTGTAACTTCTTCTTTCCATTTAACTGGTCGTATACCACTAACAAAAAAGATTATAATGCCACTTAAAAAAATACAAGTTACATTAGTCATGATCAGTAAGAAAGACCAATACGTATCTACCCACAACATTTGTCCAATTGATATCCCAAATGTGACTGTTGGAGGAAGTAAGGCGACTGCGACCATAACACCAACCATGCCACTAGATACACGGTTAAGCAATGCAAGAGCTCCTGCTGCACCAGAGGCTAATGCAATAAATATATCCGCAATCGACACAGTTGTTCTAGAAGTATATTGTGTCGTTTGAGTTCCTTCTTCAAAAAAGTAACCGAAAGAACTTGCAATACCCACAATTATAGCAAAACCGATCATTAATGTTGAAAATGCTTGCCACAATTTTTTTAAGTCACCTAGTACCGCCGCAAAAGAGACTGAAATTGCCGGACCAATTAATGGAGCAATTGCCATTGCCCCAATCACAACCGCTTCACTATCATTAATAAAACCACCAGCTGCAACTATAGCAGAAAATATTATTAGTAAAGTGTAATTCATTGTAAGGTGGCTTTTTTTATCAATCGTATGCGTTAACTCTTGGCGACTTGCCTCAGCAACCTACCTTTCTCTTCATTACTCACATTTTTCTTATTACTCTTCTCTTCAGTTTCCTTTTCTTTAATCGTTTCACGAGAAAAGTAAGTATGAACTGGGAAAAGAATAGTTTCGAACCCTTCTGACATACTTGAAACGGCTTCTAAATAGTCAAGCACCTCTTCTACTTCTTCCTCAGCTACAATCATTCGCATTAATACACGGTCGTTAATCTCATATTCCTTCCAGACACTTTCTTGAGAGAACTTGTCTAAAGCAGGTTTTACGTCTTCATACTTATGCTTCGGGATATAAACTTCTATTAATTGCATACTCATCCTGTCGTTTCATTCCCCTCACAATGTTTTCCTTAGTATTTACATATTTTCACCAAACAATCGCATACTATGTTTAAACGTTTGTGAGGGAGAAATCTAGAAATCTATGAAACGTCGGTTCAAAAAATCAAGCTATTTTCCGTGCAAATTAGAACAGCTAGAACAAGATCTGAAAAAACAATACTTTCAAGCATCACCAGATTTGGCTTCTAAGATCATCCATCACGATGGGAAAAGATGTATAGTTGTTTTCATTGATTACTTAGTAGATAAAGACCACCTATATGATCAAGTAGTTGGTGAGATTCAACATACGCCAAGTTGGGATCATGAGACTTTCAAAGATACGATTCCAATTACAGGTTCAAAACAACATACAGAACTAAACCCAATAGGTGATGAGTTATTAGAAGGTGCTGCTTGTGTATACATTGAAGGAGAAAAATATTGTTTAACCTTCCTCATACCTCGTGTAGAAAAACGTGAACCTGATCGAGCAGAAACTGAATCACTCATATTCGGTCCGAAAGTTTCTTTTACAGAGTCGATGGATACGAACTTAAACTTGGTTCACAAACGAATGGATACAAGTTCACTAAAAGTTGAGAAATTTGTCATTGGAAATACCGTCCCAACAGAAGTTAGGATGGTTTACTTAGAGGATTTAGCTAATGAAGATAATGTTAAAGAGTTAAGAGATCGACTTAGCGTCCTTAATGTTGATGATGTACTCAATGCCTCAACATTAACTCAATTTATAGAAGACAATTCTTACTCTATATTTCCACAATTTATCACAACCGAATTGCCCGATCGTTTCTGTTATTCACTTAAAGAAGGAAGGTTAGGTGTTTTAGTAGACAAGAGTGCATCAGGGGTTGTAACTCCAGCTTCCTTTTTTAGTTTTTTCCAGACAACAGAAGATAACTATACACGTTGGAATATGGGTGCTTTCACACGACTATTACGTATAATCGCCATGTTCATTTCGATTACCTTAACACCTACATACGTCGCAGCTCTCACTTATCATTATGAAATTATACCTGATGCACTACTCGTATCTCTAGGACATTCAAGAACACGCGTACCGTTTCCACCTCTATTGGAAGCACTCATATTAGAATTTTTAATTGAGCTAATCCGTGAGGCCGGGGCACGATTACCGACAAAGGTCGGTCAGACAATGGGTATCGTAGGTGGAATCGTTATTGGGCAAGCTGTCGTACAAGCCGGTTTTACAAGTAACATTCTAATTATCATTGTCGCCTTAAGTGCTTTAGCATCCTTTACGACACCTAGTTATTTAATGGGATCAGCTATTCGTATCATCCGCTTCCCGCTTATGATCTTCGCTGGACTTTGGGGGTTTGTCGGCTTAGTGTTTAGCTTTGCATTTATTGCCATTCACTTAGTGAAACAACGTTCTTTAAATCGACCATATTTTGTACCTGTGTACCCATTTCAACCTAGAGATCTTGATAATTCAGTATTTCGAATACCTTTTCTACACAGCAATAAGCGCGCTTACTCAAACAAGCCGAAAAAGATCCAACGCTTCCCTAAGCCTAAGAAGCCAAAAAAATCCGATATTGACGAATAGGTGCTACTATGTCACAACTGGATATTCCACTAGATCAAAAAATAAAAGCTGTTTATTTATTTATCGTCCTACACACGATGCAAATCGGTGTTGGGATTGCAGGATATCCTCAGCTCGTGTTTATGGAGGCAGGACGTGACAGTTGGATGTCAATTATTGTTGCAGCTATTGTTTTGCACTTAACCATTGCATGTATCGTTTTTATATTAAACACACATAAAGATACGGATTTACATGGGATTTTAACAAGTTGGTTTGGTAGCTTTATTGGAAAGTTAATTACATTAGTTTTTATTGTCTATTTCTTCATTATGTTTTTGAGTGTCATATTAAATTACATTGAGTTTGTTCAAGTGTTCATCTTCCCACAAATGTCATCTTGGTTTATATCAGCTGCTTTATTAACACTTGTTCTATATGCTGTTTTAGGGGGAATTCGGGTTGCAGTTGGAGCATCGATTGTATTCTTCTTTGGGTCGATTTGGATGCTTGGGCTACTTACTGAACCAATTGCTTTATTAGATTATGATGGTTACTTTCCGATGTTCGAAGCAGATATGCGTGCTATCTTAGAAGGAGCAAAGATTACATCCTTCACTATATTAGGCTTTGAATTACTATGGTTTTTGTACCCTTATATTCACGATAAGTCAAAAGTACACAGATATAGCCAGTTAGCTATGGCTTTTACGATTGCTATGATTACAGTCATCACCATGGTCTCAATCGGCTTTTACGCCCAAGGACAATTAGAGTCTAAAATATGGCCACTACTTTCAATGATGAAGATTATCTCATTTCCGATGTTTGAACGATTTGATATTTTAGCTGTTGCATTGTGGATGATTATTATATTACCTAACTTGATCTTGCTTGCTTGGATGTTAAGTATAAGCTCAAAGCGGGTTTTCGGCTGGAAACAGAAATACTTCTTATATCTATTTGTCTTAATTGCGTTTATTTGTCAGTACCATTTTGATAATCGTCATTACGTTAATATGTTTACTGACTATGTAGGTCAGGCTGGAATGTATTTAGGGTTTCTATTTCCATTCTTATTATTACCGTTTGCAATTTATAAACGGGTGAAAGGGAAGAAAAAAGCTAATGCGAAAAACTAATTGCTTAGGTATAATACTTAGCTTTTTCATACTTATAACTTCGTCGTCGTGTATAGAGCCTAACATTATTGAAGAGTTAGGTATTGTAACTGCATACGGTTTTGACCAAAACCCAGACACACAAGAAATTGACGGCACCGTCGTATTATACCAATTTAACCCTGATATTACCGATGCATCACAAATCATTCATAGTTCTGGTGCCACATTTGATACAATTCGAGCTAATGCAAACAAACAATCAGGTTATCAAATTGTAAATGGCCAGCTACAAACCCTTATATTCGGACCTACTATTTCAGAAGAAGGGATTTTCCCATACTTAGATACAATCGAGCGTAATGCTGCTGTATCAGACATGTTATATGTAGCTGTCGCAGATCAACCTACTCGTGACCTTATGTCTGCTTCAAACTATGAAGAAGCTCCGAATATAGGCATTTATTTACACCGATTAATTGAAACAGCTGTTAAAAGTGAAGTCATTGTTAGTAGTACGTTTCATGAGTTTATGCGGTCATACTTTCGCGTCGGCTTAGACCCTGTCGTACCCATCTTAACAGTTGAAGATAATAAAGTAGAAGTTAATGCCATTGGAATGATGCAAAATGACGTTCTTGTCGGTACTTTATCGATGGATGAAATATTTTATGCAAGGTTACTTCGTGATCGATTTAAGGAAGGTAGAGTCGAATTGACGATGAATTTAGATGACTTTGACGAGTATATTACACAGTATGTTAATGACCCACGAAGTGAAGATGACTTGCACGTCGTAATAGATCAATTAGGAAGTAGAGCTTCAATAAATGTCACAGATACTGAGGCTTTAAATTTTGAAGTTGACATAAAGCTTAATGGTCGAGTGATTGAATTGTCACAACGTATTAACTTGGACGAACCCGGTCCATTAAAGAAAATGGAAAGTGAAATTGAAAGACAAATTGAAGAGAACTTAATTGAAGTAGTGGGGAGATCACAAGAATTAGGTTCAGATATTTTTGGCTTCGGTGTTCAGTATAATAACGCAACACGTGGTCAATCGTTAACAACAGATGACTGGCATGATTTATTTCCAAATATTAATGTTAACTATAACATTGATGTCGAAATTAAACGATTTGGGATTGTTCAATAAAAAAGGTTAAGGCAAAGCCTTAACCTTTTTTAACCATCTTCAGAAATCAAACTAGACAATACGTGTACACGTAAAATAATACCTTCTAAACGTTGTTCATCATTGACTACGGCAATTGGGTACTTCGTTTCAACTGCTTTTGGAATGATTTCTTCTAGATAAGCTTCTTTAGTAACCGATTCAACCTGCCTAACCATAACGTCTTCAAGTGAACTCTTTTCTTTAATACCTTGAATCGCGTCATCAATTGTTACAATACCTTGTAATTTTCGGCTACGGTCTGTAACAAAAACACTTGATAAGCCATTTGCTTCCATTTCTCTTACAGCTACGTTTAAACCATCTTTTAAAGAGACGACCGCATTAGGCCTCATCATAACATTCTCAGCTTGAATAATTTTTGAACGATCAATATCTTTAATAAACTCAGAAATATAGTCATTCGCTGGCTCTTCTAATATGGCTTCTGGCGTTCCTGTTTGAACGACTTTACCGTCTTTCATTACAGCTACTCGATCACCAATTTTAAATGCTTCGTTAATATCGTGTGTAATGAAAATAATCGTCTTTTGTAATCGCTCTTGTAAATCTAATAATTCTAATTGCATTTCACGACGAATAAGTGGATCTAGTGCACTAAAC
Organism: Alkalibacillus haloalkaliphilus C5; assembly: GCF_000269905.1. GTDB lineage: Bacteria > Bacillota > Bacilli > Bacillales > Alkalibacillaceae > Alkalibacillus > Alkalibacillus haloalkaliphilus_A. The sequence continues at coordinate 7,289 of NZ_AKIF01000043.1, read as the reverse complement.
GGTTCGTCCATCAATAGAATGTCAGGATCATTCGCTAACGCTCTCGCTAAACCTACACGTTGCTGCATACCACCTGACAATTCATCAGGATATTTATCTTCCCAACCCTTTAAGCCTACACTTTCTAAATTTTCTCTAGCCACTTTACGACGTTCTTCAATTGGTACCCCACGTATTTCAAGACCATATTCGACATTACCTAATACCGTTCTATGACTAAACAACCCAAAATGTTGGAACACCATCGCAATTTTTTTCTGACGATAATGTTTAAGCTTTTCACCTTTAAACTTAACAACATCTTCTCCATCAACTTCAATTGAACCCGTCGTCGGTTTATTTAAAAGGTTTAAACAACGAATTAACGTCGACTTACCACTACCAGAAAGCCCCATAATGACGAACAGTTCGCCTTCCTTAATCTCCAAATTAGCATTGTAAACCCCGACTGTATTACCAGTTTCAGCTAAGATATCATCTTTAGATTTTCCTTGTTCAACTAAAGGGATCGCGGACTTTGGCTTTGGACCAAATATTTTGGATACATTATTTAATTTCATCTTCACACTCATTTTAATGATCCCCCTTATTTCGTTGGAACTTATCACCGATTCCTGATGTCACACGGTCAATAATAATTGCTAAGAAGACGATACTAATACCTGCTTCAAAACCTAGTGCAATATCAAGACGGTTAATCGCGATTAAGACTTGTTCACCTAAACCGCCAGCACCAACCATTGATGCAATAACAACCATCGCTAACGCCATCATAGTTGTTTGATTAATTCCTGCCATGATCGTCGGAATAGCTTGTGGTAATTGAACTTTAAACAAAATCTGCTTCCTTGACGAACCGAATGATTCTGCTGACTCAACGACTTCTTGATCTACATTACGGATCGCTAACTCAGTTAAGCGAATAACTGGTGGCACTGCATAAATAATTGTTGCAAATACAGCTGGCACATTACCTAATGCAAAGAAGAAAATTACCGGAATTAAATAAATGAAACTCGGCATCGTCTGCATCGCATCTAAAATAGGGCGCATAAATACGGAGAAAGGTTTATACAACGCCATTATAATTCCTATTGGTATACCGATAAATATACAGATTACAACGGCGGTTATAACGATGGCCACTGTTATCATTAACTCTTCCCAAAAACCGAAACTACCTACTAAAAAGATAAACGTACTAAATAGTAAACCAGACTTCCAATTTTGAAAGTATAGGCCAATTACAAATATTACTATTAAAATTAACCACCATGGTAAAAAGTTCAAGAAGTCATCAAATGTAGATATCGTACTTGATGTTAACCAAAATATAAAGTCAAAAAATGGCCCTAAATTGTCATCCAAAAAATTAACAATAAAGTCGGCTCCATCACCTAACGGAATTGATATATCAGGAAAATCTTGCATCATTTCACCTCAAATAAATATTATTGATCACTTCAATACGGCATAAATGGAAAAAAGGCAGCTAACCACCACTTCAACCGTGGCTAACTACCTTTTATAGAGAATTTAAATACCTAACTCTTCTTTCACGCTTTCAGCCACATCTTCAGGAACCCAATCTGTCCAAAGATCTTCGTGTAGTTCCATCCAGTAAACTGCTGCTTCTTCAGGAGAAGCGTCTTCCTCTAAAATGTAAACTAAAGCTTCTTCTGTTAGTGCAGTAGAAGTTTCATAGTTCTCTAAAAACTCATTAACTTCTGGCGCTTGTTCAGGAAAGTCTTCATGAACAGCTACTGTTACATCATTTGGTGGAAACTCTGTACCACGTGTTTCCTGCCATACTTCTTCATCATATGGCTCGTCCTCAAGTAAAGTTAAGTCATATGAAGCTGTCACCCAAGTAGGAGACCAGTAATAACCAACCCAAGGCTCACCTGATTCATAAGCTGAAGCTAGCGAAGATACTAATGCTGCATCAGAACCTGGTGACATAATGTTATACATCTCATCTAAACCATAATACTCGATCTTCTCAACAATCGTTTCATTTACTGCCCAACCTGAAGGACCGTTAACGATTTGTCCCTTTTCAGCGTCTTCTGGGTCTTCAAATACTTCTGGATAATCTGCTAGGTCTTGAACTGTTTCTAAACCAGGCGCAAGTGGCTCAATACCACGCTCTTCATCACCTTCAATAACATATGTTGGAACGTAAAGACCTTGTTCATTATCATCAAAGTTTACAGATACTTCGATAATTTCACCTGTGTCAATTGCTTCTTCATACACTTCGCGAATATTGTCTGTCCAAACTTCAGAGTAAACGTTAATATCACCATCTCTTAAACCTTGAACAGTGTTAGCTGTTGAACCACTCATTGTATCCGTCTCAAATCCGTAACCGTATTCCATAATGTTTTGCATAATCGCATTATGAACTTTGATACTGTTCCAATCAGCATCCGCTAAAATAATTTCATCTAACTCCCCATTATCATCACCACAAGCAGCAAGTACAAGTAAGCTTGTCATGATGACTAAACTAAACCACTTTTTCATCAATAACTCTCCCTTTTTAAAGTCCTTGATCGGACGAAGTTTTGTACATTTTGTCGAAACCACATTTCATTATATTTTGTTGGTAATATTCTATCAATTTCGATTTAGCTTGATATTCAGCTATATTTGTACAAATATTTCTATTATTTATAGTTAACATATGAAAATAGCAAGATCATACTAAATAACTCTAATATCTGCCTAATAACAAAGGTGTTGCCAATAATTAGGCAACACCTTCTTGTTAAATCATTGTATTTTTAATTAAATCGACGACATCATCTTTAGTTTTTAACGGTTGGTAAGCTTCCATATTTTGTTTATATGTCGTTTCATTTTCTTTAAGTTCTTGTATAGCATGAACCAATGAATCCATTGTCACTTCCTCATCTTCTAGCACTTGAGCATAGCCACGTTTTTCAAATGACTTAGCGTTTAATATTTGATCTCCTCTACTTACTTGGCTAGATAACGGAATTAACACCATTGGTTTCTTTAAAGCTAAAAATTCAAATATAGCATTAGCACCAGCTCGTGATATAACAAAGTTAGATAAAGCTAATAAATCTTTTAATTCATCCGTTACATATTCGTACTGAACATATCCTCCTTGATTAATTGAATCATCTAACTTACCTTTACCACACAAGTGGATTACTTGATATTGACTTAGCAATTGAGGTAACGCGTTTCTAACTGCTTCGTTGATGCTTTGAGCTCCAGCACTTCCCCCCATTACAAGTAATGTGGGCTTTTCTTGTGTGAATCCAGTAAACTCTTCAGCTCGCTTAATGTCACCTTCAAACAACTCATCACGCACAATGGCGCCAATATTAATTGCTTTCTTTTGTGGTAAGTGTTCATTCGTTTCAGGAAATGTCGTTAAAATATATTTCGCGAAATTAGTTGCAATCTTATTCGCTAATCCAGGTGTATAGTCTGATTCATGAATTATTGAAGGTACACCTGCCATTCGAGAAGCCATGACAACTGGTACTGATACAAAGCCACCTTTAGAGAAGACAAGCTTCGGTTTAACCTGTTTAATTATTTTACGAGCTTGCATGACACCTTTAAGGACTCGGAATGGATCTTTCATATTTTCTAGTGACATGTAACGCCTTAGTTTACCTGTTGCTATGCCGTGGTAATTAACGCCCTCCATTCCTTCTACTAGCTCTCGCTCGATTCCTTCATAGGACCCTATATAATGTATTTCATACCCTTCATTAACGAACTGTGGCATTAATGCTAAATTAACGACAACATGACCTGCTGTTCCGCCACCTGTAAATACTAATTTTTTTTGACTCATATTTTATAAACTTCCTTTCTGTCTAGTTCACACAATTTACGCTATAATGACATATTAGCAAACAATTACACGTTAGAGTATAGGGAAGGCGTTAAAAATGTATCAAACTCACTCTTTTGTTGAGAAATTAACACTTTTTATTAAAGTATTAATTCCGATATTAATTACTCAAGTTGGAATCTATTTAATGAATGTATTCGATACGGTTATGGCAGGGCAAGTTTCAGCTGAAGATTTAGCCGGAGTTGCAATCGGATCTTCAATTTGGATTCCGGTTTTAACAGGGATTAACGGTATATTATTAGCCATTTCACCGATTGTCGCACAATTATCTGGAGCAAATGAGCGAGATCGTATCCCTTTCGCAGTTAAACAAGGATTATACTTAGCCATAACAATTTCACTTATGATGCTACTCCTAGGCTTTTTATTCCTTGGTCCAATTTTGTCATTGTTATCAATCGATCCCGATGTGTATCATGTCGCAAAATATTATTTAACAGCTCTTGGGGTTGGTATGGTCTTTTTATTCTCATTTAATTTAATGCGTTCATTCATCGACGCTTTAGGTCAAACGAAAACCTCCATGCTCATTATACTATTTGCCCTGCCTTTAAATGCATTTTTTAATTATATGTTTATTTTCGGAAACTTTGGTGCGCCTGAGCTTGGTGGAATCGGTGCTGGTGTTGCCTCAGCCATTACGTATATGGTTTCATTTTTCTTATCAATTATCATTGTGCACAAAGTACAACCATTTAGACGTTATCAAGTGTTTAAGCAATTTGTCGGGCCTTCGCTTTCAGCTTGGAAAGAGCAGCTTAAAATTGGAATTCCAATTGGTTTTACAATCTTTTTTGAAACGAGTATTTTTGCTGCTGTTACGTTACTGATTAGTGTCTATGACACTGTTACAATTGCCGCTCACCAAGCAGCGATGAATTTCGCATCGATCTTTTATATGCTTCCACTTGCTATTGCGATGGCATTAACGATATCAGTAGGGTTTGAAGTTGGTGGAAAACGCCTTCAAGATGCAAAGGTTTACAGTTTAATTGGCATTAGTTCAGGTTTATTTTTTGCAATATTAAGTGGCGTATTAATCTTTGTATTTCGTGAAGAAGTGTCACAACTATATAGTAATGATCCTGACGTTATTCAGCTCATGCAACACTTTTTAATTTATGCGATTTTCTTTCAATTATCTGATGGGTTCGGTACACCGATCCAAGGAGCGCTTAGAGGTTATAAAGATGTTAATGTGACCTTAATCATTGCATTTATTTCATTTTGGGTTATTGGTTTACCATCCGGCATACTGATCGCCCAATTTACGAGTTTAGGTCCGTTTGGTTATTGGATGGGACTAATTATCGGCCTTGCAACTGGAGCTATTATTTTAATTATACGGTTAATTCAAAAACTACGATTTGAAGTTAGCTCATAAAAAACCACAATCAGACTTAAAATCTGATTGTGGTTTTTGTTTTTTTTTAACTTATAGGAATAAACCTGCGATCGTTGCAGATAGAATTGATGCTAATGTCGCACCAATTAGAAGCTTCATACCGAAGCGAGATACTGTCTTACCTTTCTCTGCATCAATACCAGCTACTGTACCCGCTACAATACCAATTGAACCGAAGTTCGCAAAGCTTGTTAAGAATACTGATACAATACCAATTGTTTTATCAGAGAATTCACCTGCATCCATCATATCCGAGAAAATTCCCATGGCTACGAATTCGTTCGTCACAATCTTTAGCCCCATTAAGCTACCTGCATCAAGCATTTCTCCTGGGCTAATACCCATTAAGAACGTTAGTGGTAGTAATAGGTACCCTAAACCTGCTTCTAATGAAGCACCTTCAACAGGAATAACAGCACCGACAACGAAGTTAACTAATTCTAGAGCTGCTAAGAAAGCAATTAACATTGTTGCTACGATTAGCGCGATCTTACCACCGTCCATCGCACCATTTGCCATTGCTTCAAAAATACTCTTAGATTCAGATACGTTCTTCACATCTACTTCATCATCTTCGCCTTCCACATCAGGTGGTGCAATAATTGATGCTACAATTATTGCACTGAACATGTTTAGCGGAATAGCCACTAATACATACTCTGGTGGGATCATCGTCATATAAGCACCGATAATGGATGCTGAAACAGAACCCATTGCTGAAGCTGATACGATATATAAACGATTTTCCGTAATTCTATGGAACTGTGATTTAATTGCGATTAACGCTTCAGACTGTCCAAAGAACATACTGTTTACAGCGTTGAACGATTCAATCTTCGGTAAACCTGTCACTTTAGATAGTGCACCACCAACATATTTAATGATAAATGGAAGCACTTTCAAGTAAGTTAGTACAGAAAGAATTGTCGCAAAGAAAATAATGATTAATAGTACATCAAAGAAGAAGACGCCTTCTTCTGGATCTACTATTGTAATTCCGCCAATGATGAATTCTACACCATTACGTCCAAACTCAATTAATTTATCAAACACTACTGCAATCGCTTCAATAATTATGCGACCGATTTCAGTGTTGAACATGAACCATGTAATTAGACCTTGTAGCAAAAGCATGATTCCGATACCTTTGAAAGGAATATTGCTACGGTTGTTAGACATTAGCATTGCTAGTCCAATAACAGATGCAATCGCTAACAGACCTAAAATGATATCCATTTTCTAGTCCCCCTACCCCATAAAAGTTAATATTATTTCAATGTCGCTATTGCATTTTACCAATTGCGTTATGAAAACGCAATCATCTTTTGAAAAAAATTCGTGAAAAAATATGACATTTCGACAACTATAGTAATTTACTGGTATGGTAGGTAAAATAGGTTTTAACAGCTACCGTGCAATAAACATTTGTGTCCAATAATTACGGTACTGACCTTCTTCTGCATACCCAACCCCGATATGTGTCATGTTAGGGTCTAATATGTTTTCTCGATGACCTTGACTATCCATCCAGGAATTTACAACTGATCGAGGGTTTTGTTGACCAGCGGCTATATTTTCAGCTGCTCTTTGATATGAAACGTTAAACTGCTCAATCATATCAAAAGGTGAACCGTATGTTGGTGATTGATGAGAGAAATAGTTTTGATCCCGCATATCTCTTGATTTATACCTTGCAACACGAGATAGTTGCCAATCACTTTCTAACGGTTGCAGTCCGTGTTGTTGTCTCATTTCATTAGTAATACGAACCACTTCATCTTCTATAGACTTCACTTCAGTTTTAAGTGGAATTGTTACATCATCCCCGGGATAAATTAGGTCTGGGTTATCGAATTGTGGATTCGCATTTATAACCTCATTTAACCCAATTTGATAATTACGTGATATTTTCCATAGCGTATCACCTGGTTGTACTGTATATATATCTACCGAATCAGCGTGGCTTTGTTCAGAAGG